>JAAZLD010000300.1 GCA_012799495.1 Desulfitobacterium sp.
AAGAGAATAAAATTAACAATAGCTTAGTGCTTTCAATAACTTAAATTAGTTTACCATTTTTATAGGGGATTTATTCCCTTGCTAGGCGCGAGCCAGGGGGACAGGTCAAATGGCACACTTGTGTGCCATTTGACCTGTCCCCCTGGCTCATTTATTCCTTTTTTAATTTATTTATTTTTTAAATACTCATTGATCCCTGCGGCTGCTTTTTTACCGGCTCCCATAGCTAAGATAACAGTAGCTGCACCGGTGACAATATCTCCACCAGCAAAGACCCCTGGGATAGATGTTTCGCAAGTCTCTTCATTGACTACAATATTACCCCATTTGTTCAACTCTAATCCTTCAGTAGATTGAGTAACTAGTGGGTTAGGACCTTGACCAATAGCTACAACAACAGTCTCTACCTCAATCTCGAATTCGGATCCAGAGATTGGAACTGGTCTTCTCCGGCCAGATTCGTCAGGCTCACCAAGCTCATAGCGGAGACAAGTGAGAGCCTTAACTACCCCATTTTCATCTCCTTGAATAGAAACTGGGTTAGTCAAGAGTTGGAATTTTACTCCTTCTTCCTCAGCATGCTCAATCTCTTCTTCTCGAGCAGGCATTTCCGCACGAGAACGACGGTAAATAATGCTTACTTCTTCTGCACCTAAACGGAGAGCTGTACGAGCAGCGTCCATAGCCACGTTACCAGCACCAAGGACAGCTACTTTCCTACCTATTTTGACAGGAGTTTTATACTCAGGGAAGAGATAACCCTTCATCAGGTTGGTACGGGTTAAGAACTCATTAGCTGAATAAACACCATTTAAGTTCTCTCCGGGGATTCCCAGGAAGTAAGGAAGTCCGGCACCTGTACCAATAAATACTGCATCATAACCACTATTTAGAAGTTCATGAACAGAGGTCACTTTACCAACGACCTGGTTTACTAAGATCTCTACTCCCATGGCTTCTAAGTTCTTGATTTCTATTTGAACAATATCTTTCGGCAGACGGAATTCAGGAATTCCATACATCAAAACTCCCCCGGCAACATGAAGAGCTTCAAAAATAGTTACTTTATGACCAGCTTTTGCTAGATCACTAGCACAAGCCAAACCAGCAGGACCTGCTCCGATAATTGCTACTTTCTTACCAGTAGGTTCAGATACTTCAACTGTAGAAGATCCTTGAGCAATTTCATAATCAGCAACAAAACGCTCTAAACGTCCAATAGCTACAGGATCGTTTTTGATACCTACAATACATTTAGCCTCACATTGACTTTCTTGAGGACAAACTCGGCCACAGACTGCAGGTAGTGAACTGCTCTCCTTAATAACTTGGGCAGCCCCTAAGAAGTCTTCATCAACGATTTTTTGGATAAAGCGAGGAATATCAATGTTAACAGGACATCCGTCAACACATTTTGGTCTTTTACATTGGAGACAACGCTCCGCTTCAGCTATAGCTATTTCTGTAGGATAACCCAAGGCAACTTCGGAAAAGTTCCGAGCACGCTCTTGGGGATCCTGACATGGCATATCATGGCGTGGAGCTTTAGAAGCCATTATTGCGCCCCCTTTCCACAGTCACAATCTTTAGAGACTTTAGCCCGCTCTTCTTCATCCTTAAAGAATTGGAGACGTTTAATGGCTAAGTCGAAATCCACTAAATGGCCGTCAAATTCTGGACCATCTACACAAGCAAACTTTGTTTCATCACCTACACTAATCCGGCAGGCTCCACACATTCCTGTGCCATCTACCATAATAGGGTTCATACTAACTGTAGTCTTGATTTCTAAAGGACGAGTAAAGTTTGCTACTGATCTCATCATCACAACTGGACCAATTGCCCAAACGGCATCGATTTTTTCTCCCCGCTCGATAACTTGGGATAAGGCATCTGTAACAAAACCTTTGACACCTTTACTGCCATCATCAGTAGCCACCAATAACTCATCGCTAATGGCACTCATTTCTTCTTCTAGAACAAGGAGATCAGCGCTTCGAGCACCGATAATGGAGATCACTTTGTTACCTGCCTCTTTTAAGGCACGAGCGAT
>JAAZLD010000301.1 GCA_012799495.1 Desulfitobacterium sp.
CCAATTTCATCATCAAAATTTGAAAGAAGAAGATTATGAGGGCTTAGCTAAAAAACTATGCCATCGCCAATTTGGTATAGGTGGGGATGGCTTGATCCTGGTATTGCCTTCGGAAAAAGGGGACGCTAAAATGCGGATCTTTAATGCTGATGGCTCCGAACCAGAAATGTGCGGTAATGGGATTCGCTGCTTTGCCTTGTATGTTTACGATCAAGGTTATGTAAAAAATAATCCTCTAAAGGTAGAAACTTTGGCAGGAGTACTGACTCTTAACCTTATCTTAGAAGGGGAAAAAGTAACAGGTATCCGAGTGGATATGGGTGAACCAATTTTTAGTCCGGAGCTTATACCTGTTCAAGGAGATCAGGAACCTGTAGTGGGAGCTAAGTTAGAAGTTAATGGGGAGGAATTTGAATTTACTGCTGTATCTATGGGTAATCCCCATTGTGTAATTTTTGTTGAAGATTATGAATCCCTAGATTTTGAGAACTTGGGGTCAGCCATAGAAAAGCATCCTCTTTTTCCTAATCGAACCAATGTTGAGTTTATCCAAATCAATTCTCCCCAAGAAATAACCATGAAGGTGTGGGAGCGGGGTTCCGGACCTACTTTGGCTTGCGGTACCGGAGCTTGTGCTTCAGTGGTGGCTGGAAGTCTCAATGGGAAGACGGAACGCCAAGTTACAGTTCACTTACCTGGAGGGGACCTCTTCATTGAATGGGGAGAGGACAATCATGTCTATATGACAGGTCCAGCAACCTATGTATTTAAGGGAGTTTTACTGGAAAATTTTCTGTAAAGTTCTTCCGTAAAGTCAAGGTATTTAGAAGTGCAAATATACCTCTGTATGAGGATTAAATGTATAAATTTCCAAAAATGCCCCCTTGAACAATTCTTTGTTCAGGGGGGCGTTTTTTTAAATAAACTAAGTGGTTTAGGTCTGTTCAGTAAAATATAATAAAATATTTTATAAAAATTTAAAAAATTTTTTAATTTAATTCACGTTTTTAGCGAAATTGTTACATAATGCGCAAAGTTCGGTTTTTTGGAAATTGATTGAAATATTTATTCGTTATAGAATCGAAATAGAGAGAAACAAGTCATTTACCGGGATGCTTGTTTTTCCGCCGTACTCCGGTAAGTACGGCGATTAGCAAAGTAAGTTTTACAAGAGCTCTTGTCTAAAATTTGGAAAAGAGGTAAGAGAATATGATAACTAATGCCAAAAAACTTAGAAATGCAATCGCTGAAAATAAATATTTAGTAGTCCCTGGTGGTTATGATGCGTTATCTGTGGCTCTGGCAGAGAGTATTGGTTTTAAAGCTGCTTATGTAGGTGGTTATTCCCTGGCAGCAAGTATTACTCGTACCCCTGACTTTGGTATGATAACCCAGACTGAAATGCTGGATGCGTCAATAAATATCATTAACTCTGTGGATATTCCTATCGTTTGTGATATTGATCAGGGTTTTGGTGCCCTAACTAACCTTGTGCGCACAATTCATGCCTATGAAAACGCCGGTGTTGCCGCCGTCCATATAGAGGATCAGCCTTTCCCTAAAAAATGTGCAATGATGCCCAATAGAACTATTGTCTCCATTGAGGACAACGTTAAGAGACTTAAGGCCGCTATCGAAATCAGAAATAATCCTGATTTTATGATTATTGCTCGCACAGACTCTCAACAAGTTGAGGGCATCGATGGGGTTCTCCGCCGTCTTGACGCTTACTTGAACGCAGGAGCAGATTATGGCCTCTATTGCGAATTCCAGTCAGAAGAAGATCTGGAGAGAGTAGCCAAAGAGTTCCCTGGTAAAGTCGTTCTTTTCTTTGCGGAAAACAGAGCTCCAATTGCTCATATGCCATTCTCCTACTATGGTGAAATGGGCTATCCTATCCTAATCAATTGTACTGGTGCTATTGGTGCCGCACACAAGGCTATCAGGGATCTGTACCAAACCATGATGGATACTGGTCAGTTCTCAGTGGAGTATCATACTGAGCACTGCACTACCCTTGGTGAAAACAATGCTCTTTCCAGGATTGAACATTGGAATGGCCTTCGGGATAAGTACGGCATGCTATAATCATAACTTTTATCTCACAACACATACCATAAGCCAATATGTCCCTAGCGTATGAAAATACGCTAGGGATCTAAACTAGAGATCTTAACTAGGGATCTTAACTAGGGATCCTAATAGGCTTCTTGTTTGAAAGGTAGTTCATATTTTAACAATGATATATGGAGGATTAGCAAATGGAAAATATCGATAGGAATGCTTTATATAATAAAGTCCTCTGGCGTGTTATGCCCCTGCCTTTTCTATATTTCTTTTTTAATGGTTTAGATCGCAATAATATTGGTTTTGCAGGACTTACCATGAATGCAGAACTTGGCATCACATCTTGAAGCTGAAGATATAGCACATATAGAAATTGAAACCTATGAACATGTTCGGGAAGAAGGTGACCGTAAGGAGTTAAATTCCCCTATGGATGCCACCTTTAGTCTTTACTATAACGTTGCTGCCTATGTCTTAGGTGGAGGCAGTATGTGTGTTGATGACTTTACCTCTGTAGCCATCAGACGCCAAGAACATAAGGATTTCATGGAAAAGATCACTATTCGTTCTCGAGAAGATTTTAGCGCTATGTATCCCGAAAAGCTGCCCTTCCGTGCTATTGTTGAAGCAAAGGACGGCAGACGATTTGAATATACCACTCTCTACCAATTAGGTTCAGTGGAAAATCCCCTTTCCGATGAAGATCTATTGAAAAAGTGGAGAAGTCTATTCTATGAAAAATATGATACAGAGCATACCGAGAAAATACTAGATGTGTTATTAAATCTAGAAAATAGTCCATCTGTGAAAAGTGTTTGGAAATTGATGGAGTAGAATTTCAATCAAAATATTTATTAGTCCAAGGCATTTCATTTAATATAAACAAGGCATTTTATTAAACAAAAAGCAAAGGCTGCCTTCCCCGGCAGCCTTTGCTTTTTAAAAGTGGAAATTCTTGTGACAGGAGTCGCAAATCTTCTCAACTATTTTGAGAATTTCATCTGGCGTAACCTCCGATTCAGAATGAAGCCACTCAAATAAGGTAGCAATAACCCCTCCGTTCAAGAAGGTTTGGATGAAGAACATACGAGTAGAGTCATCATCTGAGCTGGGAATGAATTTTAGTCTTATATCGCGAAAGGAGCTAATTATTCGCATGTAGAGTTCTGTATACTCTTTAGTACGAGCAAGATCCCGAAAATATTCCAGGTCGTCGGTTACGTAGCGTAAGAGAGCATGACAGGCACCTTCTAGGTCGTA
>JAAZLD010000302.1 GCA_012799495.1 Desulfitobacterium sp.
AAGCAGGTTTAGCCCGTTGTCGGAAACAAGGGATGATTAATTCTATTTCTGCTGAAGAAAAGAAATGGGAGGTAATTCTTCCTTTAATCAAAAAGTACAAACCAAAAGTAGTAGCTCAGTGTGTGGATAATTCAGGGATGCCTAATACGGTAGAAAAAAGGCTTGCCATTGCTGAGGAGCTAGTTGAGGGGCTCCGGGAGGCAGGGGTACCTGATGATGATATCTTTTTAGATCCCTTAGTGAAACCCATTAGTATCAGTAGTGAATATGGGTTAGAAGTATTGGAATGTGCCGAAAAGCTGCGATCCCAATATCCCCATATCCACATCGTGTCTGGTTTGTCCAATATCTCTATCGGTCTTCCGGAACGCAGGCTCCTTAACCGAGTCTTTGCTGTTGCCTGCGCCATTAAGGGGATGGACACTTTCTTATTAGACCCCTTAGATCAAGGGATGATGTCCCTACTAGCCGCAACCAAGGCTTTAATCGGTGAAGATGAATATTGCATGGACTATATTTCCGGCGTCCGAGCAGGTCGGATTAGGTCTCGTGATAACTTATGTATGAACATGAGTAGAAGATAGTTAAAATGAGAAACCCCGCAGATTTGCGGGGTTTTTTGGATCCTAATCCTGCTTTCTTTATGGGGCAAATATCGGGTAACACGGCGCGAGTAGCAAATAAAAAGCAAGTCAATTTATGAACCTTTAATTAAATGGTTATAATTACCATAGTGAGAGCCTCACCGCAGAAGAATCAGGGTAATTAACTGAGCTAAGGCCAAGAATTATAAACTCTTGAGCTAGGAGACTCAAATCATAATACTCTAAGGTAAGTACCAAATTCCAAAATACTCTGGGCCATGGGCCAAAAACCATAAGTCCTCTGAGCTAAGGCCCCAATACATAAAACCCCCTTGCTTAGTACCCCAAAATAATAATTTCCGCTAAGAAACGCAAAAATCATAAAACATTTAGAACCCCCAAATATCTCACTCAATAGAACAAGCCATTATAATGCCTGAAAATGCCAAGAAAGAAGTGATGAACTTGCATGACCAAATCACCATAGGGATTCCCAGGGCTTTTTTATATTTCAAGTATCAGCATTTATGGCAAACCTTTTTCCAGGAATTAAATTGCCAAGTGCTTATAAGCCCGGAAACCAATAAGGAGATTTTAAAGGATGGCCTAGAGCATTCCATTGATGAAAGTTGTCTTTCCGCCAAAATTTTTATGGGTCATCTGTCTTACTTAAGAGGAAAAGCAGACTATATCCTAGTTCCCAGGTTGGTGAGTTTTGGGAAGGATGAAGAGGTCTGTACCAAGTTCAATGCCCTCTATGATATTGCCAGGAATACCTTCCCAGACTTGAACCTCTTAACCTATAACGTAGATCAAATCAAGCACGAAAGTGAGCTAAAAGGCTTTCTGAAAATGGGGCGGGAGTTAGGGAAGAATCCATGGCAAGTTTTGCGAGCCTATCGGAAAGGGAAAAGGATTCAAAGAGAAAAGGAACTAGAACTAGCGGAAAAGCAGGATCGCCTTATCCAGGCTAGTGAAAAGGAAAAAATCCTCATCATATCCCATGATTACAATACTTATGATAAGGCCGTTGGCTATCCTATTATCAAACACCTTGAAGCTCTAGGAGTTGTCCCTATTTATGGGGATGCTGCCGATAAGAAAAAAACTGTCCAAAAGGCGCAACTCCTGACAGATACTTTGTATTGGACCTTTAGTAAAGAGCTCATTGGAGCTATTCCCTATTACCAAAATAAAATTGATGGGATTATCTTCATTTCCACTTTTCCTTGTGGTCCAGATTCTTTAGTCAATGAATTAGCCTTAAGGAAAATTAAAGGGATCCCCATGGCTAATATCGTCGTGGACGAACTCCAGGGGGAAGCGGGCTTGCAGACCAGAATTGAGAGCTTTGTAGATATTATTCGGGAACGGAAAAAGGCCAGGAGGGAAGGGCAAGTTGGCTAAACAAGAAAAGAATATAAAGCAGAAGAAGGATATGGAGCAAGAGAAGAATATGGAGCAAGAGAAGAATATGGAGCAGAAGAAGGATATGGAGAAGGAAAAGCTTATGAAGCAAGAAAAGGCCATGAAGCGTAAAAAAGTCTCAAAAGAGAAGAAGATAATGAGCTTTCCCCATATGGGGAACTACCATGTGGCAATTGAATTTTTAATTAGACATGTTTTAGAGAATTATCAGGTTCTCACCCCACCTCCCACAACTAAGAAAACCTTAGAACTAGGCACAAAATACAGTCCCGAATTTGTCTGTGTCCCTTTTAAATACAACCTGGGAAACTACCTAGAAGCCTTGGAACAAGGAGCCAATGTCCTGGTCCAGTCCGGAGGGGGCTGCCGCTTCGGGTATTATGGGGAAATCCAGGAG
>JAAZLD010000303.1 GCA_012799495.1 Desulfitobacterium sp.
TCCAAATCTATTTTAGGAGGATATTTTTATTTTTAAAATATCTATAGTTTTGCATAATCTATGCTTTACATGGTAAAAATTTGGAGAATATGCAAAATTCGACTGACATATAAAAGAAAATAGTATATAATTTTTTATCATATAGACTTGACTAGATATATTTTGACAAAAATAGAAAACTTGATGCAAATCAAGGACAGAATGGATCCTATTTTAGCAAACTAAGCATAACCACTCTGCCGAACAAAATTCAGCCATACTAATTTGGAGTAGTTGGCTGTATTTTTTAAATAGGAGGTGTTTTGAGATTTCCAAAGATAGACTGTGGTCGTACTTATAAAAACAGTGAACCTAAACTTAGAGGTTGGAGGTTTAATATGAAAAGTATAAAAACAAAACTAATCCTGGCTTTTTCAGCTTTAATTTTAATATCTACTTTAATCTTGGGTTTTTCTTCAATTCAAAGATCAAGTGGTGTTTTAGTCGGGTATGCTGAAAAAACTCTATTGCTTTTATCCCAAGAAACTGCCAATTATATGGAAAGTGAAATTAACACTCGAAGACAGGTGTTAGAAACACTAGGAAATTTAGATACCATTCAAGATATGGATTGGTCTATTCAACAGCCCATTCTTAGGGATATTTTGGAATCATCGGATTTTAGAACCTTAGGAGTAATTACACAAGATGGGACAATGTATTCGACTAGTGGAGCTGTAACTAAATTAGACCCATCAGATCCTGCAATGACAGCCTTACAAGGAGATAAGAACTCTCATAACTTTGGAGTGAGTCCAGCAAATCAAGAAGTTGTCTTGATGTTAGCTTCCCCCATCGAAAAAGATGGCCAGATAGTGGGAGCCATAATGGGAACTTGGGATGGTGAGTATTTAAGTGGGATTGCTGAGGAAGCTGGCTTTGGGGAAGAAGGTTATGGTTATGTAGTGGATAAGGATGGAACATTCATTGCTCACCCTGTTAGAGAAATAGTTTTCGACCTTTTTAATCCCCTCGAGGACTCAAAAACTGATCCTACTTTACAGGATTTGGCTAATACCGTAGAACGGGTTATAACCGAAGAAACTGGATTTGATTCTTATGTATATGACGGAAAAAATATCTTTGCCGCCTTTACTCCCATTAAAGGAACTAGCTGGAGTTTAGTAACAACTGCTAACGAGAAAGAGATTTTAGCCTCCTTACCAGAGCTACAACAAAGTATCACTTTAATAATTGTACTTAGTATTATCATAGGTATAGCTGCTACCTATTTACTGGGCAGTTATATTACGAAACCAATTATTCGCGAGGTAAATTATGCAGAGAAAATTGCTAATTTAGACCTTACAGAAGATCTACCGGAAAGAGATCTTAACCAAAAAGACGAAACAGGAGCATTATCGAAAGCTCTGCAAAATATTACTATAAACCTTCGTGAGCTTGTCAGTGATATTAGCAACTCTTCCGAACAAGTAGCTGCCTCTTCAGAACAATTATCTGCCACAACTCATCAATCAACTCTTGCTGCTGAGCAAGTAGCCAAGGCAGTAGAAGATATTGCTAAGGGAGCCACTGAACAAGCCGGCAATACAGAAGAAGGTATGAATAAAGCTAATTTCTTAGGTGAGTCCATAGAGAAGAATGAAGAGAAGCTTCAGGAGATGAACGCATCTGCAAGGGCTGTTGCTGAAGTAATCAATGAAGGACTTAAGGAAATAGAGAATCTTTCTAAGATTACAGAAGAAAGTAACATTGCCAATAAAGAAATCTATGAAGGTATTTTAAAGACTAATGAAAGCTCAGATAAAATCGGCGAAGCTAGCCAAGTTATCTCCTCTATAGCGGATCAAACGAATTTACTAGCCCTAAATGCCGCTATCGAAGCTGCTCGGGCTGGAGAGGCAGGTCGAGGCTTTGCAGTTGTAGCTGAAGAAATCCGCAAGCTAGCAGAACAATCCTCTGATTCTACAAAAGCTATCGATGAATTAGTCTATGAGTTACAGCAAAATGCTCAGGAATCCGTAAAAACTATGGAAAGAGTTTATAAGATTTACATCGAGCAAACTAATAGTGTAGAAAATAATAAGGAGAAATATATGCTCATAGCTCAAGCTATGGAAGAATCTGAGGAAGCCGTAGAGCAATTAAATATCTCCGGAGAAGAAATGGCTAAAATGAAGGAAGATATTATTACCACTTTAGAAAACCTTTCAGCTATAGCTGAAGAAAATGCAGCCGCTACAGAAGAGGCTTCAGCTTCTGTAGAAGAACAAACAGCTTCAATGCAAGAAATCTCCAACTCTAGTGAGAGCCTTGCTATCCTAGCCCAATCTTTACAAACCAGTATTGCTAAATTTAAAATGTAGAATAAACCAGAGGGACAAGCGAACTGAGCCAGGGGGACAGGTTACGTGGCACAGCAAGTGTGCCACGTAACCTGTCCCCCTGGCTCACCGATCTTTTCCTTAATTAAATCCAGAGATACTTTCAAGGATTATTCTTTTTTCTTAAATGTATCTTCCCCTAAACCTGATGGTATAAAGAAGTTTGCTCCTTGAACCCCTTGAGGAAGGTAGTTTTGTTTAACCCATCCCCCTGGATAGTCGTGGGCATAAAGGTACCCCTTACCATGGCCCAGCTTTTCTGCTCCGGGATAATGAGCATCACGTAAATGTTGAGGAACTTCACCAGTTGGATGGGAGCGTACATAAGCTAAAGCCCTATCAATCCCTGTAATGACGCTATTGCTTTTAGGGGCTGTAGTTATGGCTAAGACTGCTTGGGCTATGGGAATCCGGGCTTCGGGCATACCTAGCCACTCTAGGGCATTGGCTGCTGCATGAGCTTGGAGCATTGCTGTAGGATCAGCTAAGCCCACATCTTCCGAAGCATGGACGATGATCCGGCGCACGATAAAGCGGGGATCCTCTCCAGACTCTAACAGAACCGCTAGCCAATAAAGAGCGGCGTCAGGATCCGAACCTCGCATGCTCTTGATAAAGGCTGATATTATATCATAATGATTATCCCCATCTTTATCAAAACGCATAGCTCGCTGTTGGATGGATTCTTCTGCTACCTCTAAAGTTATATGCCGAACTCCCTCTTTTGGAGGAGTAGTTAACACTGCTAATTCCAGAGCATTGAGTGCTCTGCGCAAATCACCATTAGCATAATTAAGCCAATGCTCCCAAGCCTCATCATCAATTTTTACGGAATAATTCCCTAATCCTCTTTCTTCATCTCCCAGAGCCTGCTCCATTCCTTTACGAATCTCTTCCTTAGATAAAAGCTGGAGTCGAAAGAGGGTAGAACGGCTTAGTAAAGCAGAATTTAGCTCAAAAAAAGGATTTTCTGTCGTGGCCCCAATAAAAGTAATCGTTCCCTTTTCCACTGCCGGCAGTAAAGCATCTTGCTGTCCCTTATTAAATCGGTGAACTTCATCACAAAAGACTAAGGTCTTTTTTCCATAAAGGTGGAGGTTATCTGTAGCCTTTTGAATGATCTCCCGTATTTCCTTTACCCCAGAAGATACTGCATTGATAGGTACAAAACTGGCAGAAGTAGCATTAGCAATAACTTGAGCTAAAGATGTTTTCCCCGTTCCCGGTGGGCCATAGAGGACCAAAGAGGAAACACGGTCTGCTTCAATAGCTCGTCGTAAAAGCTTTCCCGGACCAATAATTTCTTCTTGCCCAATATACTCATCTAGGTTTCGTGGGCGCATCCGTTCAGCCAAAGGAGCTACTTGATTTGGATTAAATGAAGCTGAAAATAAATCCATTGCAAAATTCCTTTCTCTAGTAAAGACAAGTCTTTTAATCATTAGTATAATGAAGAGGAATATTTGTCGCAAGGAATGTAAAAAATGTTGAAAGA
>JAAZLD010000304.1 GCA_012799495.1 Desulfitobacterium sp.
AAGGAATAGAGAACAATAAGATTAGGATAGTTTAAATAATCCCTTCCTGTCCACCTCAGATCCTCATCTAAAAAATCTACAAATGACTCATCTAGAACAATCATCCTTTGGTACTCTCGGGCAAGTTTTAATAATTGGTAGAACTGTTTTTCAGTTAGTACACTACCTGTAGGATTGTGAGGGGAGTTAAGAAAAACAAGATCACATTCCTTTAGCCCTTCTTTCCATTGTGCCAGGATTCCCTCATCAGATAAGTCTTGAGAAGTCCATCCTCTTTCCCCCATCTGAATCCTTTTTATTTCTGCTCCTAAAGAAAGAGCTGCCCGTTCATATTCACTAAAAGCTGGTTCTGGAATGAGAACCTTACGAGGCTTTAAGGCAAACATAGCAAGGAAGATTAACTCCCCTGCCCCATTGCCCAGAAGGATTTCCTCTTTGGCCAGGTTGTACTTTTCCGCCATTAGCTGACGCAGATGCCTTGATTCCGGGTCAGGGTAATGGATAATCTTTTCCTGACAGTTTTTTAGAACATCCCAAACTCCTTTAGGTGGGCCAAAGGGGTTAATATTTGCCGATAAATCAATAAAAGAATCTAACCCGTATCTAGCCTTCGCTGCCTGTAAATTGCCACCATGCATGCTCTTTACCTCCTCCTAAACCTCCTTCAGTGGTTTCCATCCATTCCACCATCTCTAACCCAAAACGAACTTTAGCCTCAAACTCCAATTCCCTTTCTATACTTTCTGGAATATTTTCAGGGAATATTCCTGAGAGAAGGGTACCACTATGAGCAGTAACTACTCCCCATCCCTCCTGGGCATTAACCCAGTTCACAAAATCCTCAAACCCAACCTTAGGGTTAATTTCCTGATTGCATTGAGCACTGATGGTACTAGCCTGACCAATCTTTTCTATATCCCCTTCTCGAACACCTTCATAAAAAAGGGTCAGGGCTTTCCTGATAGTGCCCTCATGCTTGGAATAATGGCTAGATAAATCTCGACGTTTATTAAAAGATAAGGTATCAACTCTACCTCCCCCATCGATAACTAAAAGTTTCGCAGGGACCCTCGGACATAAACTTTTCATATAAGACCCATCTTGGTGAGCAAACTCCGTTACCCCTGGAAACATTACTGGATCAGAAGGTTCTATTTCCAGAAGAAATTTTACTAATTCCTGTGGTTCCCAAGGTAATTCCAGTGCTTGGATAAGACTTCCTAAAGCCGCTACCATATCTGCAGTGGAACTAGCCATACCTTTCCCAATGGGCAATTGTGAGGTAAGGTGAAGTTTGGCCTGAAAAGGAGGAAGGTCCTTTGCTAGAGCAAAATTTATTAAAACTCGGTGAGTCTTTTCTTTATCATGGGGCAAATCCCAGAACCAAGGGAAAGACCTTTCCCCTAACTCTCCTATATCACTTAACTCTTTTAGAATAAGCTCTACTTTAGCATTAACAT
This sequence comes from Desulfitobacterium sp., assembly GCA_012799495.1. Lineage (GTDB taxonomy): Bacteria > Bacillota > Desulfitobacteriia > Desulfitobacteriales > Desulfitobacteriaceae > Desulfitobacterium. The sequence goes on from JAAZLD010000304.1 coordinate 1,461, forward strand.
AGCGATTCACTGGACAACTAACTAAAAAAGGGACTCCCCTTTGGGAACCCTGGATCCATTCCCCACAAGTTCCAGCTGTACGAGCCCAGCCTCTTAGAACCACCTTTTTCACCTGCTTTCCTCATCTCGTCTACCCTACATCTTGTTCTATGAATGTTACAATAGAAAATAAAGAATAACACCCAACAGCCCAAAAGCCAGCCATGTTCCAGTACGGATCACCTTTTTACATTCCTTAATATCCAGCCAAGTTTGCGTATGAAGGGGATCCCCCATTGCCGCCCGATATTGAACCTTACCTTGGTAGATGTTTTTTCCACCAAGTTGAATTTCTAAAAGTCCAGCCATAATACTTTCCGGATTTCCCCCATTAGGGCTAGGATGACCTTTAGCATCACGTCGCCAGATTTTATAGGCATAATGTACTGGCTTCCGGTGCAACCAACCTACTATTAAAAGTAAAGCTACTGAGATACGAGCAGGAATATAATTGGCTAAATCATCTAAACGCGCTGCAAACCAACCAAAATCCTCATACCGCTCATTGCGATAAGCGATCATAGAATCTAAGGTACTCACACCTTTAAAAGCCATAGCCAAAGGTGCTCCACCTATGGCCATATAAATAAGAGGAGAAAGGATTCCATCTACATAATTTTCCGCTAGGGTCTCTACTGTACCTCGAACAATCTCCTCTTCTTCCATCTGAGAAGTATCTCTACTGACATACCAGCTTAGCTTAGTCCTAGCCCCTACCAAATCACCATTTTGTAAGGGAGTAAGAACTGCCTTTCCTGCATCAAGTAAAGATTTCCCTGCTAAGGTGGTACTTAGAAGGAGAACTTCTACTATAAATCCTCCAAGGGGAAAAATCCATTTTACCAACCAAATTAACCCGTAAGTTAAGAAAAAGCTTCCAGCTACTACTATAATAGTAAGAACTACTCCCCAAAAGCGGCGACGTCGAGGACTTCCCTGATTAAAGATTTTTTCATACCAAGCAATGAATTTACCCATGTAGATGACGGGATGGGGCCATTTCGGCGGGTCTCCAACAATTTGATCCCATAAAAAAGCTAAGAAAAAAGGGAAAGGATGTAAAAAATGCATCTGTTACTCCTTTTAATCAATATATTTCTTAATCAATATATTTCCCACGTTCTATCCCTTAGGCCAATGGAAAATAAATACTAAACAAAAATGGAGTATTTGGGATAAGAAAGAAAGCTTCAGGCAACAACTAAGCAGACTGCCTCAGACTACCTCTGTAAAATTTAAAAAGAGCCTGAGCGGCTCTGGTAGTGGAATTCTGTGGCTCTTAGAAGGACTCATGTATTATTCTCTCTTACTCCTTAGAATCCTGCTCCTTTGGATTCCATATGACAATATTCAACACAAATTTTTTACACTGCAAAATTCTGCTTTTTTTCTTTTAATAATCTTATATCCTCTAATTCTTTACACTTTTATATATTATTGAGTATACTTAATTGTGTCAATTCCATTTTTTGAGCCCTATCTTGAGATCAAATTTTATTTGAGCTCTATCTTGGACCTAATTTTATTTGAACTATACATGAACTCTATTTATTTTTAAGGAAGAGGGATATATGAAGAACTTACCTATGTTCTACCGCGTGGTATTTATAGCCTTGCTACTTATATTACAATTTTCATCTTTCGTAGTTATAATCTGGCGCTTTAGTAATTTCTTTATCTATTTTTATTTTACATGTACTATCTTAAGTATAGTGGCTTTACTTACTATACTTAATAGTAAGTCTAACCCAGCTTATAAGATTGCTTGGATCATTCCTATCCTTTTGTTCCCTATCTTTGGCGGACTTTTCTATTTGATGTTTGGCCGGAACAAATTAAGTAAGAGACAGAAGAGAAAAATGAAAAAGATCGACGAAAAGATGGAACAAGTCTTAGTTCAGGATCCTCAAGTTATGGAAGAATTAGCCGAAGAAAATTTAGGAGCTGCTAATTTGGCAAGATATATTGAGAAATATTCCCTTTGTCCCATCTACCAAAATAATTATACAGAGTATTTTCCCCTGGGAGAAGAAATGTATGAAAGACTTTTAGAGGAATTGCGGAAAGCTGAAGAATTCATTTTCCTAGAGTATTTCATTATCGATGAAGGGAAAGTATGGGACTCTATTTTGGAGATCCTCAAAGAAAAAGCCCAGCAAGGATTAGATGTACGGGTTATTTACGATGATGTTGGCAGTCTTTTTAAACTTCCCTATGGGTATGATAAGAAATTAAGGGCTATGGGAATTAAATGTCAGATTTTTAACCGTCTTATTCCTGTTCTCACCACCCGGATGAACAACCGTGACCACCGCAAGATTGCCGTAATCGATGGAAAAGTTGCCTTTACAGGTGGTATAAATCTAGCTGATGAATATATCAATGCCTATGACCGCTTCGGCCATTGGAAGGATACAGCTATTATGATCCGGGGGGAAGCTGTCTGGAATTTTACTGTAATGTTTCTCTCCCTTTGGGATTATGAAGCACGAATTACGGAAGATTATACAAACTTTAAAGCTAATCACGAAACCACAGCTATCCAGGAAAAACACCCAGGATTTGTTCAACCCTTTGGTGATAGTCCCCTAGATGAAGAAACCATCGGGGAAACAATTTATTTAACCCTCATGGGGAAAGCCCAACATTATATTTATATCAATACTCCTTACTTGATTTTAAGTAATGAAATGATCACGGCCCTAACAGCTGCCGCAAAACGGAGTGTAGATGTTCGCATAGTTACCCCCTACCGAGGAGATCGCTGGTTTGTCCATTCCATGACCCGGTCTAGTTATCAGATCTTGGTTGAAAGTGGGGTCAAGATCTATGAATATTCTCCAGGATTTATGCACGCCAAATCTATGGTCATCGATGATGTCCATGCAATAGTAGGAACTATCAACATGGATTATCGCAGCTTGTACCTTCATTTTGAATGTGGAGTTTATCTCTATGGTACTGAAAGCGTCTTAGATGTGAAAAAGGATTATTTAGAAACATTAACCAAATCCCAAGAAGTAACACTTGAGGATTGCTATGCAGTCAAATGGTACAAAAAAGCTGGTCGAACAATT
>JAAZLD010000305.1 GCA_012799495.1 Desulfitobacterium sp.
CCAGGGCTGATGATACTTGGACCGCAGGGTCCTGGGAAAGTAAGTAGTTGCCAGGTAAGAGCAAAAAGACCATCATCTCGATGGTCTTTTCGTGTATATACATAGCGAAATCATCAACTTTAGATGCTTAATTTATAGAAAAAGTATTGTATATATTTGTTACTATAATGATTTGAATTCCTTATGAGGAATTAAGCTTCTCTACAGTTCCACCCGTTCATCCTTCGCGCTAAGTGTTCTTCACCAGAACTGCGCTCCGGAGAAATGCTCCACCTCCTCAAAGTAAATTGTTGAGTTGTGATAATTAAAAGAGTATAATGACAAAAACTGAGGCTTCATTCGGGAGGTAATGGATTTGTCAGCGGATGATGGAAAAATTATTGATTTTATGGAGTATAAAGATAGACGAGACCGCCAAGAAGAAGTTTCTTCTAATAATATAGATACTGTAGAAACGGAATTTCAGGGAAGGTTGGATTTAACTACTGAAGAAGCAGAAATGATTATTTTTTGTCTGCGCTTAGGACGTGAGTATTTTCAGTACGAGCTAGAAGTAACGGAGTTTCCAAATGAAACTATTCAACCTCAAAAGGACTTTGAAACTGCTAATGAGCTTATCGATAGGATTCAATTTGAAGTCCTTAAGCTTCATTTAGATAATAATTTTATTCTAACTTTAAGTACTGCAGAATTAGCATTCATTCTTGATTGTCTTGAGATGATTCGCAATGCTGTTAAACATGGTATAGATGTGTTTCAAGTTGAGGAAAGAGATAAAGAGCATTATCTAAGCTGGTTAGAAGATACTTATACCTATCTGTTAGAAGTATATGAGATGTGGCGATTATATTAAAAAGCTTGGCATAGAAAGCCAGGCTGTTATACTTTAGGCTTATTTTTAGTACGACTGCTGATTTGTTTTTCTTGTTGTTGTCCACCAGATTTTAAATATCTGATAGACTATGATTGCACTTCCCAAGGTAAACAATCCGCCTCCTAATACTCTAAAGAAAAGATAAGGAAAGATCATGGAACTGACTTCCATAAAGTCCATGTTCAAGCCTCGCCAAAAGTAAGCTTGAATTAATCCTGCAATTATCAATAATGTGCTCATTACAATTAGCCCCACATTAAGTAAGAGAATTCCTATGACCCCATATTGGTATGATCTTTTTTCTAAAGATTGATTTTCGCTTAGAATATAGTAGGCACCACCTAAGACTAAAAAACCCATAGTTCCAAACAATGCAAGATGAGCATGGCCGGAAGTTAAATATGTACCGTGAGTATAAAGATTGACCCAGGGAATGGTGATAAATAAACCCAGTAAAGTAGCTCCAGTTAAATGGTGAAAAATACTACTGATTATCATATAGAGGACTAACTTTTCTCTATTTTTGGTAAGCCATTTCTTTTTCAGTCCTTTGTAAATCATAATTGCAAGTAAGAACACAGGAATACTTTGTACCACACTAAAAAATGTTCCAAGGAAGAGCCAAATTGCAGGGAAGCCGATCCAGAAATAATGATGGCCTGTACCGAATAAGCCACCTACCACAGATAAACTCGACTCTAGGTAAAGCCAATTTTCCATATCTTTTTGCTTCACGATACCATTAATAATGAAAAAAGCCATAATGAAGCCACTGGCCATTAATTCAAAAGCCATCTCTTCCCACAGATGAACAACCCAGAATTTAATTGCTTCAACAGCGACTGGATTATGATAACGAACCAGATTAGGAATCAATAACATACATAAAAACACCATACCGATAGACATTACTCCCAGAACGGGAGTTGCTTTTTTTCTATGAAGCCATACTGTTTTCAATAAGTTATATGTTCCAAGTAGAATACCCAAAGCAATACCGCCATAAAAAACTAGTAAACCATCAAGATATTCTCGCCCATTACCGATTCCCAAAGTTAAAGTTCCGAGTTGACCTAAGGAACTGAATAAGAGGATGAAAAATTGCCATTTGGAAATTTGGGGTGAATATAAATCTTCTTTCAGCTGGACAATCGTAAAATGTTGGACTATACCCATCATGCCCATGGCAGGCCAGAAAGTAGCTAAAAACAAATGAATTGCTCGTCCATATTCAAAACTTACGGGAGAAGGTAGATCTGGATAAACTAAAGATGTAGCACCCAGGAGAGCAACAAAGCTTTGGATAGCAAAAAGGAATACAGAATATAGAATATACCAGCGAGCAATTTGCTTTCCCATTATATTTTTCAAGGTTTATCTTCACCTTCAATTTCTACTGGAACTGGTGGCCATCCTAGAGTAGGAATGGTACTGAGAAATTCAAAATAGCTATATATTGCTTCCACTTCCCTTTTCCTTAAGGATTGATGAAATACCTTCTTATGAGGTGGTATTAAGGATGGAGAAGAAAAGAACTCTTCCATTTCCTTTATAGTCATTTCTGAAGCTATAGATGTAAGATCTTTCCCTACATAACCTCCATGTCCGAAAATGGTATGACAGCTTACACAGTTGTATTGCTGCCACACTATTTTACCAGCTACGACCTCTTCACTGATGGTTTTATCTAATCGCCAAGAAAAAATAACGACGATAGAAAATATAGCAAAAGAGAGAGCAGAAAGTATTGCAAAGGTATGGAATCTCAAAACCTTTCACCCTATTCTTTTGTAGCCCAGTTAGATTTTTTATATTTGCAAACAGGCTACTTTTCTGATGTTAGTATTCCCAGATTAAAGATCATTACTTATGGAAAAGGTAGAAGTATAGAGAGAGAGTAACGAATAAAACAGGTATATAAAATAAAGGCTGCCCTTAGTTATACCTAGATTTAACCAAGGACAGCCAAATTTGACTATTAATGCAGTTTATTAACTTCAGGTTATTTATTAGCTTTCATTTAAGACTAAGGCCATCATAATTAGATCTTCGTCTGTATTGTTTTCCATCCCATGACTTTCCCCAACTTTAATGAGGCAGACATCACCAGGTTCTACTTCATGACGGGAACCGTCGTTATCGATAAAAGTACCTTTTCCGGAAAGGATAAAGTAGGGTTCGGTATTTCCTACGTGCTGATGAAAACCAATACTACTATGGGGCTTAATTATAACTTGGGCATACAATGCCCCATGGCCCATTAACTCCTCTTTGTTTAAAATATGACGAAATATAACTTCACCTTTTCCACCACGGGCATTGTTGACTCTTTCTTCCACTGTTTTTCTAATCATACTACTCCCCCCTCAGAATTCAAATTACGAAACTATCTTAGCATATAATGAATGATTCAAAAAGAGAAATAGTGCCATTCAATTAGAAAAAACTACTCTTAAATGTTAAGTACCAACCGCTAAGAGCGTAACTATTGAATAGACAGAATATTTGTACTACTATGAAAAAGATCTTATTAAATACTTTGTTATTGAATAGATAGAGAATTGAGAGGATGGATAAGTGGTAAGGGAGTAATAAAATAAAGGAGTGGGGAAGATGAAAGAGTCTAGTTGGTTCAAATTCTACGAAGAAGGGGTAAGAAAAACCTTTGAGATTGATGATGTATCTTTATACGATATGTTTGCAAATAGCGTAAAAAACTTTCCAGATAACCCAGCAATTATTTTCGGCGGAAAGACCTGGACCTATGCTCAAATGAACCAGGAAGTGGATCAATTGGCTAATGCCCTCTTGGGTTTAGGTGTTAAACCTAAAGATCGGATCTCTATCAATGGCCCTAACTCTGCTAACTGGATAATTAGCTTCTTTGCAATTATGAAAGTTGGCGCTATTGTTGTTCAGACGAACCCCCTTTATGTTGAAAACGAGCTTAAGGCCTTATTGAATGACTCTGGAGCAATCGGCATGATTACTGTTGGTCCCCTATATCCAAGAGTTCAGGCAATCCGCGGTGAAACATCACTAAAATGGGTTTTAGTAGAGGGTCTAAAAGCCATGGGAATGGCTGAAGATGAGGGTACATTAGATTTTCATGCATGTGTAAAGGATGCCAAGGAAGTAGAATGGACTAAGCCAGAAATATCCCCTCAAAAGGATGTGGCTGTTCTCCAATATACTGGTGGTACAACAGGTCTTCCTAAAGGTGCACAACTTACCCATTCCAATCTTTATGCTAATGCCCTTCAAGTTGTGGAATGGACCAAGGCAGAACCTGGTAAAGAAAGAAGTCTTTGCGTAATTCCTCTATTCCATATTTATGCTTTATCAGTTTGTCTCACTAGCACTATGCTTGCCGGTGGTGCTATAATTCCTGTACCAAAATTCGATGCGGACTTGATTCTCCAATTAATTAACGATGCAAAGCCCACTCAATACCCTGGTACTCCTACCATGTATGTTGCTTTGGTTAACCATCCTAAGATCAAAGAATATGATGTATCTTCCATAAAATCTTGTGTCAGCGGTTCTGCTCCACTGCCAGTAGAAGTAGCGATACGTTTTGGGGAATTAACCGGTGGCAAGCTTGTTGAAGGATATGGTTTATCTGAAGCATCTCCTGTAACTCATATTAATCCTATGGGCAATGCCCGTGTTGGATCTATAGGTATTCCTGTATCCAATACAGAAGCAAAGATCGTTGATATCGAAACAGGGGAAAAAGAGCTATCTCCTGGAGAAGTAGGAGAATTAGCAGTTAAAGGTCCGCAAGTTATGCTGGGATACTGGCAAAAGGAAAATGAGACCAGAGCAGTTTTACGTGATGGTTGGCTCTATACTGGAGATTTAGCCCATATGGATGAAGATGGATTCTTCTATATTGTGGATCGGAAAAAAGATATGATTATTTCCGGAGGATATAATGTTTATCCTCGAGATATCGAGGAAGTCCTCTATGCTCACCCTGCAGTTATGGAGGCAGTGTGTGCTGGAATACCCGATTCATATTGGGGAGAAATGGTTAAAGCTTATGTAGTCCTGAGAGAGGGTCAAAATGCTTCAGAGGAAGAGCTTATTGAATATATGAAAACTAAGTTAGCATCCTATAAAGTTCCCAAACAAGTGGAAATTCGTAGTGAACTACCAAAAACAGCTGAAGGTAAAGTTTTAAGACGCTTCTTAATCGAAGAAGAAAAAGCAAAACTTGCTGGAGAATAAAAAGTTATTAGCTTGAATAACCTTAAATAATCTACACTAGACGAAAAAGAGGAGCTTATCTACCTTAGGTAGAGGCTCCTCTCTTAACTTTTTTTATCTTGGATTACATTTCAGTTGCAACTCTCTAAAGGTACAATTTACTAAAGGTATAATTCACTAAGGGGCAATTTTCCTACCAAAGAAAGACTTAAAGCTTTTCATAGGAAAATTTAGTCGCGAATTTCAGCCCCATATTCCATCTGTTCTTCAGAGTATTCTTCAATTTCCCTAGCTAGAGTGCTACTTATTTCTGCTTCACGAATACTATTTACG
>JAAZLD010000306.1 GCA_012799495.1 Desulfitobacterium sp.
CCGCATGGTCACTACTCTGGTAGAATCCCTTTGGACCTTATAAGCTTCCTTTTCCCAGGCTTGACAGACTTGGGCGAGAAAGTCCTGGCCTGGTTTTTCAGACTCTGATATTTCTTCATCGCCCCGGGGACCATAGTAGCCCACAGCTGACGCATTGATGAGAACCTTGGGCTGAATGATACCGTCATTGATAGCGTTTACGATCCCCTGAGTTGTTCGAACTCTACTGGCAATGATTTCTTCTTTGACGGATTCGCTCCAGCGACGATTACCGATGGATTCCCCCGCTAAGTTAATTACAGCATCAATTGCCCCAATATTTTTGAGGGAAGTTAAGGGGGAGATATTATCCCACTGGATTAGTTGGACCTTATTTCCTATGGTGCTGGAGGTTTTTGGGGGATTTCTTGTTACGATATATACTTGATACCCATTTTCTAAGAGCTCTTGGGTTAGATTTCTTCCTACAAAGCCCGTTCCACCAAATATTAAAACCTTCATATTTTCCCTCACCTTCCTTGCATTGTCTTACTTTATCTCAAAGGAGTAAAATGCAGTCCCGAAATTTTCATATAGATCAGGAATATGATGGCTAAGATTATAATATCGCGGATAACTTTCTTTTTCCTACTCAAGCTCATCACCCGCCTTCAGGGTGATTTCTATCCTATAACCTTGAGCTAGAACCTTTTGCAAAAACTGATCAATCTCAGGTGCAGGCATGAGCATTACCACCAATCACTTATTCACCGAGGCAGAGAAATTTTCTCAGGTTTTTTCTCCTTGGCATGCTGCTTTTGTTTATTTCTCACAAATAAGAAGAAATTAACAAAAGCATAGCATGATTATTCTTGTCTTAGTCGATTTCGACAAAGATTCTAATTAAGTGACAGTCCACATTATTTATAAACGCCAAAAAGGCGGATAGCATATCTTCAGATCACTGATACGCTATCCGCCTCATATTTTTCCCAATCTAACCTACTCTTATTTAACCCTTGACTAACTCCACTAGTTCGTCGAGATTCTTCTTACCGAAAATAACCTTTTCGTCATTGATTACGATTGCTGGAACACTCATGATGGAGTATTTATTTTTGAATTCCGGGTAATGGGCTACATCGATCATCTCTGCTTCGATTAAGGGGTTTTTCAAGGCCATTAACTGACTGAGGGTAACTACATCTGGGCAGAGGGTGCAGGAGAGTGAAACTCCTACTTTGATATTGACCTTTTTGTCCACTCCATGAATCTTGGCTAGAGATTCTTCGCTAATCTCCTGCCCTGGGCCTGCTGCATTGTATAAGGCCAGGATAAAGGAGTTAAACTCGTGGCCTCCTGGGATACCGTGAAATTGAACTCCGGTATAAACCCCCTCTTGTCCGAGAATAGCAACTGCTGGATAGAGAGGGATGTTCGCTTCTTTTTCCTTTGTAGGATCCTCACCCTTGTAGAGGAATTCTACCTGGACCTTATCCGATAATCGAGCAAAGTCTTCTAAAAAACTCCGCAACTCCCGACTAAAGTCAGTATCTTTTTCCAAAACAGTCCGTAAAGTAATCCTGTTTGCAAAGCGTTCAAGGATGGGAACTAACTGCTCCTTAAGGGAGTCGTCTAAGAGGGAAG
>JAAZLD010000307.1 GCA_012799495.1 Desulfitobacterium sp.
CAACTATATTGCCCACTATGCTGTCATCTCCTTATTAGAATATATTTAAAGCTATTTGCGGCATAACATTGAATATATGGGGATTTATCGAGAATTCACTGCCCACTAAAAATTATACATTATCAGCAGTTAACTGTCAATAGTTTCTTCTACTTGCGATAGTGTCATGTTAATTGCAAATTTAAATTCCACTTAACCATGGAATTTAGTCTTTCTTAAATATCCTAGAAAAGTATATGGAATTTACTTTTTCTTAATGTATAATGGAATAAACATGGTTGTGCCTCCTTGGTTCACATGGAGGAATTTCTTATGAATACACAAAAACATTTAACTCTTGAAGCAAGGACGACTATTGAACTTGAACTTAGTAAGGCAAGTTCTTTCAAACGTATCGCTCTTTTACTAAATAAAGACTGTACTACTATTTCAAAGGAAGTACGTTTACATCGTATATTCGAAAAAACTGGTGCCTATGGTAAGGCTTTCAACGATTGCATTCACTCTTTTAATCATAATTGTAACCTTCGCTGTGTTTGTCATAGATGTGATTTTAAGAAGCGTCCTTGTTGGTCTTGTGGTAAATGTGCTGAATCCTGCATTTCTTATAAAAAATACATCTGCCCTCAGCTATCCAAACCACCATATGTCTGCAATGCCTGTCATAACCGTAACAAGTGCTGCCTCGAAAAAGCTTTCTATAAAGCATCTTATGCACAGCGTGAATACGAAATAGTCCGTTCAGAATCACGCTCTGGATCTGCAATTTCAGAGAAGGAATTAAAACATCTTGATAGTGTTATATCTCCTTTACTTATTAATGGCCAATCTCTGCATCATATCGCCATTTCTAATCTAGATAAGATAATGAAGTCAGAACGCACTTTGTATACCTACATCAACAATGGACTCTTTACTGCCAGGAACATTGATATGCCACGTACTGTGCGTATGCGTCCTCGTAAAGGAAAACCCAAAGCAATGAAGATTGATAAGCAATGCAGAATTGGTCGAACCTATGATGATTATAAGAGGTACATTGAGGAGCACCCTGATGTTTCAGCACGCCAGATTGATACGGTAGAAGGTATAAAAGGTGGTGCTGTGTTATTGACAATATACTTTGTAAAACAGGAATTACAGCTTGCTTTTTTACGACCATCTAACGATTCTCAATCAGTTATTGACATATTTGAAAAGCTATATATAGAGATGCGTCCAGATATTTTTGTAGATATTTTCCCACTACTTTTAGCTGATAATGGGAGTGAGTTTTCTAATCCTAAAGCTATTGAATATGACAAACAAGGAAATCTACGTTCAAAAATGTTTTACTGTAATCCCAATGCCCCTTATGAAAAACCTAATTGCGAAAACAATCATGAAATGATACGCAGGATCATTCCCAAAGGTGTAGATATCGGGAAGTACACACAACAAGATGTAGATTTAATGATGAGTCATATAAATTCATACGCAAGAAAATCGCTAGGAAACAAAAGTCCATATGAAGTATTTTCATTTCAGTATGGAGAAGAGATCTTAAACATATTTAATTTAAAAATGATACCTGCGAATGAGATTATTCTTACACCAAAACTTTTAGGATAAATTTCGTATAAAAAAATAAACCAAGGTCAGGAAAACTACACAACCATCAAAGGGACCACATTAGGGATGGAATTTACAACTTCCGAAAAAAGACCAGTAAATTCGATTCCTTGTTGGTATGCGCAGAAATCACAAAAAACCTTGGTTATTACTTCATTATACACCTAAATCGATAATAGTATAGCCCCTAAATAGTTTATTTTAATAAATTATAAGAGGTACTATGGAATTTAATCTTACAAAGTGGAATTTAATTTTGCAATTCACCTGCTATTTAAGAATAACAGAGCTAATATCCTAGTAATCAAAAGAAAGGGGCAAAAACACATGAAAGAGATAATAATAACAGATGAAGTAAAAGAAAAGATTTCACCTCAGGTACAGTCAATAATCTATCAAATGGTTAAACGCCTGAAAATTATTTCAGATTTTCATATATTTATAGTTGATCAGGATAATAATAGCCTTAAAGAAAATTGCATTAAAATAACTCACTCGATACCGTCCTTATCGAAGGAATATTCAATTTTATTCCCCATTATAGATAATTGTGTTAAACCTATTGAACTAATATTGATTGCTAACAAGGGAACACTAATTCTTTTAACCGCAAAAGAACTTCACAACACGTTTTACTCTAATTAACCATTCATAAGTCTTGAGATAGTTTTTTAAATCCCCTAAAGTGATAATTTAGGGGATAAAACTCTTTTCCGCTTCTATCTAAAAATTTCCAAACCTCTTGTTTTACCCTATTCCTTCTCCATCACAAGACACACTCAATATTAACGTGGTACCTAAAACAAACCTATTCTCTTAACTAATATTCTAGACATTCAACCTTGTGATGTTTAGACTTTTTTATTACATCTAACCTGTCTCCTCAACCCTGTTAATTTATCTAATCTGTCAACTCAACCCTACACCCATTTTTTACAGTTGATCTATTTCCTCATAAACAAAAATAAGGTTTTCCAAGGTTAAAAGGCACTGCCAGACATCAGGCAGAAAATCATCCAACCTTGAAAACCCTTTATTTATCAGTATTTTGAGCTCTCCTA
>JAAZLD010000308.1 GCA_012799495.1 Desulfitobacterium sp.
TGCGAAAACTCAATGTTTCTTATTCTGCTCTAACCATTCTTACTCCTTTACCGGGAACAACTCTCTATGAGCAAACAAAGGATCGCCTTCTTACAAACGACCCTGAGTTTTTTGACTTTATGCATACTGTTTTGCCGACAACTTTACCTCTCAAAGAGTTCTACAACGAATATGCCAATACTATTCTAAAAGCAACTCCCACCTTCAGATATTGGAAATTTATAAGTAAGTTCGAGTTTAAAAGGAGACTTCCTTATATGATGGAAATGTTAAGGGTTTTAAAGGATATACGGGAAGGATATAAATGGCATGAAAGTTCTCTTTAATGCTTAGGGTACAATGTAAGTACCACTTTGGCCCATTAATGCATCTTCTAATTTTTCTGCCGAAGTAATAAGGACTTTTTGACCGCTCTTCTTAACAAAATCTATAGCGGATGCGATTTTTGGTCCCATACTACCTGGTGGAAAATGTCCTTCAGCCATATATCCCTCTGCTTCCGAGACCGTCATTTCACTAATAAATTGCATATTTTCTTTCCCGAAATTGATAGCCACTTGGGGAACTCCTGTCAAAATAATATACAAATCCGCCCTGACTTCTTCTGCCAAAAGGCTTGAGGCTAAATCCTTGTCGATAACCCCCTCTATACCTACCAATTGATCATCGATGATGGCCACAGGAATTCCCCCACCACCACAAGCAATAACAATATTCCCAGCACGAGCAAGTTGACTAATGACTTCGCTCTCCATTATTTTTTGGGGCTTTGGAGATGGTACAACCCGTCGATACCCCCGACCACTATCCTCAACAATTATCCACCCATGGGTATCTTTCATTTTTTGAGCTTTCTCTGCAGTTAAGAATGACCCTATAGGCTTGGTGGGATTTTGAAAGGCTGGATCTTGGGGATTTACTAAAACATTGGTTAGAATAGCTACTGGCTCCACTTGGTTGTTCAGCTTTTTGCCAATACGCCGTAAAGCTGTAGTTAGAATATAGCCAATAGTACCTTGAGTAGATGCTACACAAGCATCTAAAGGTTGAGGAGGTACTTTATCTGCGGATTTTTCATTTTGTACTAATACCTGTCCCACCTGAGGGCCATTACCATGAACTAAAATTACCCCATAACCATTTTGAACTATTTTCAGAATTGATTTTGCCGCAACATCAGCATTTGCTTGTTGTTCCTGGAAAGTCCCTTTTTGATTTTCAGGTAATAAAGCATTACCTCCAAAGGCAATTACCGCTATTTTCTTTTTTTCCGCTTCCAAAATCCGACACCTCTTTAAATAAAATCTAGTTCCTTTATAACCTGCCTTGATTTTTTAAATAATCCTCACTTTCCCGAAAAGACTTTGGTGTTATTTTCCTTAGTTTTCATGCCAAAGTCAATAAGAAAATATTGATATTTATTATATATTATCATTCTTAAAGGTAACACTTCATTCCCTGACGAATAATAAGATATAGTAGTTCAATAATGGGAAATGGGGGGATCACGGTGGCAATGTCCCGAGAAAAACTTCATGAGCTAATTGACCAAGTCCCGGAAGAAAGGCTATCCTGTCTTGAGGATATGGTTACTCTGATCTTAGGCAATGATTATCGTAGTGAAGATTCATCTATCTGCCCTATTGCACTGGGAGAACTCTATCAGGATCAAGATGTCTAAATACAATCTATAACAAACGCAGCTTTTCAAGCTGCGTTTATTATAGCCTATCTTTATAAAACTCCAATATTATGACATACTGTCACAAATAACACTACTAATATAGAAGCGAGAATAACATATGAACCATTCCA
>JAAZLD010000309.1 GCA_012799495.1 Desulfitobacterium sp.
AAGAGGTGGATATATGCGTATTGCTATGTTAACGAACAATTATAAGCCCTTTGTGGGGGGAGTTCCCATATCCATTGAACGACTCGCTGAAGGGCTCCGTTATCTAGGCCATGAAGTATATATCTTTGCACCAAGTTATGAAAATCAGAGGGAAGAACAATATGTGATCCGCTATCGCTCCAGGAAGAAGCGTTTAAAAGGGGAATTTATTGTTCCCGATATGTTTGATGGAATTATTTTAGATAAGTTTGAGGAGATTCCCTTTGATCTAATACATGTCCACCATCCGATGCTTATAGGATATATGGCTCATTATTTAAAAAGAAAACATGACATTCCCGTGGTATTTACTTACCATACGAGGTATGAGCAATACCTTCACTACCTTAAACCCTACCATCTGTTACAAGAACACGCTCATAAAACTAAATTTTTGCCTATGCGGAAGCTGGAGGATTTTATCTTAGATAGTTGCGAAAATATCCTCTTATCTACTCATAATCGCATCTTCATGAATCAATGTGATTTGGTTTTTGCCCCAAGCCAAAGTATGAAAAAATATTTGGAGAATTTAGGAGTACTAACGGAAATAGAGGTTCTTCCTACTGGAATAGTCGAAGAAGACTTTATCTATGATCCCCAAAAGACTGCCATGATTAGGGAGAATTACCTAAAGGGGAAAAAGTTTTTATTCTGTACCGTATCTCGTCTGGAAATAGAAAAAAACTTAGGTTTTATGCTTCAAGGGCTAGAAATGCTCAAGGAACAAGTAGGGGACTGCTTTAGGGTCCTGATTATTGGGGATGGCAGTCAAAAAAATGAATTAGTTAAAATAGCTAAAGAAAGAGGTTTAGAGGATAATATAGAATTTTGTGGTTCTATTTCCCATAATGAGCTGTCTAATTATTACCATGCTTGTGATCTATTTCTCTTTGCTTCCCAGTCCGAAACCCAAGGAATTGTCCTTTTAGAAGCTATGGCTGCCGGGCTACCGGTAGTGGCTGTTAGTGGTAGTGGGGTTAATGATGTAGTCTTAGATGGAGTAAATGGTTTTCGTGCCAATCTAGACCCTAGCCAATGGAGTGGACGGATAGCTTATTTACTTGAAAACAAAGATGTGCGGACTCAAATGAAAGAAAAAACATTGGAAGTTGCTAGGTGTTACCACGCTCGCAATATCGCTATTAAGGCTCAAAACCACTACCGAAAAGTAATCCTAGGACCGAGGTTGATGAAACAATATGCGGAAAAAATTATTTAGCACTTTACTTTCAAGGCTTTTCTTTTTGTATCTCCAGTTCGTAGGGAGAACAGCTAAGTTAGAGGTAAAGGATAGTTATTTGATTCAAGGAAATAAAATGGTGGGTTATTGGCATGGGGATAGCGTTCCTATGATGCTAGTCCTAAAGGAGATCCAAAAGGGAATGAATGAGCCCATCAATATTGTGGTGACAGCGGATCAGAGAGGGGACTATATAGAGAATATACTTAATTTTATTGGGGCAAAAGCAATTCGTTTACCTGACGGACTAAAAATCCGGAGATTTCTCAATCAATTAAAAGAATTAAGTTCTACCCAGGGGATCGTTGCTGCCTCCTTAGATGGCCCCCTAGGCCCTTTACATGAACCTAAGAAGTTTCTTTTCCGCCTTGCCCGCCAAGGAGAGAAGGAGATGTGCTATGTATACTTGAATTATTCCCGAGCTATTTATCTCAAACATCGTTGGGACAATTATTGTATTCCCTTACCCTTTACTCAGATTACCGCTTGTGTAGAAGACTTAGGGTTTATTACTCAGGAGAAATTGAAGGAATTCGATAATTTTAAAGGACAACTTAAGACTAGGGCTTAAGTAAGTGAACCTTCAATTACCTGGGCCTAGATAATGGGGACATTATGTTGGTGCCCCTCCCATATGGGAGGTTGTTTTTTTCCTCCATCAGAATTAGCTATTTCCATTCGTCTATAAGGGTGAAATAAGGATTCTGAGTTTGATTTCAGTTTATTTGTATATGGAGGGATTATATGTTCAATAGTAAATTAGCTAAGACTTTAGCTTTAGGAGTCTGTCTAACCTTAGCTTCTACTGGTGCAGTATTTGCCACGGAAGAAGGGAAGGTTGATACGGGGCAAGATACTCCTTTAGCAGTGGAAAGTATTCAACTTGGACCCGATACTCCTGTGTCCAGTGTATCTAACTCAGCACCCCAAGTTAGCGAAGAAATTACCAACTTACAAATAGAGATCGATCGCTATCTCTTTACTCAACATTCCGAGGATATTAGTAAAAGAGGCTTTAAAGTAACCCATACTGTCCCTACGGAAGAATATGTAGAAATCGGTATTGAACCTTATAGTGAGGAAAATG
>JAAZLD010000310.1 GCA_012799495.1 Desulfitobacterium sp.
CTACCTACTTTGAAGAAATCTATAGTAGTGGTGGAAAACCCAATATGATTATCTTAGGTGGAAGTGCAGTAGTTCCTGATGAGACCATAAATATTGCCCAAGATTTACTAACGGGAAGAACTCAAGGAACTACTATCTATGGGATAGAGGACTTATATGTTGAGATCTTTCAAGGAAAGGAATACTCTTTACCAAGAACAGTTGAAGCCCGTCTTTATAATAGTGAAAAAGTTACCCTACCTGTAAAATGGAACTCCTCTAGTGTAGATAATAAAGCCTTAGGACTACAGGTTTTTGAAGGAGTAGTAAAGGGCTATGATAAGCCAATTAAACTTAATCTCCTTGTGAATGATAACCCACTTATCTCTGAATACACCACCTATTTTAATCTTCAGGATGTGAACCGTACGGAAAATATCCGCTTAGCTGCCAAAGCCATTGACGGTAAAGTACTAGAACCTGGAGAAGTCTTTTCCTTTAATGAAACAGTGGGCCGTAGGACAACTGAAGCGGGCTATAAGCAGGCGATTATCATTGAAGGGCGTACCTTTGTTCTTGGGTTGGGAGGGGGTATCTGTCAAGTTTCCTCCACTCTCTATAATGCTGTTGATCTTGCTCAATTCGAGATCATTGAAAGACATCATCATTCTTTAAGGATAAACTATGTACCTCCTGGAAAAGACGCAGCCGTATATTATGGAGTGTTAGATTTCCGGTTTAGAAATAATACTAAGGAGAGTTTAATCCTTCGTACCTCTGTTAAAGATAATGCCCTGACCATGAAGATCTTAAGGAAATGATCATAAAGAATTTAACCTCTTAGAACTGCCACCTTAGAAGCTAGGGGCAGTTTTTTTGTAAGGGGAGAATATTAAGAATATTCGGAAATATGATATAGTCATAGATAGAAAGTTACTAAGAGAGCTATAGGGTAATTGCACCAGTGGAATAAGGGTAAAAAGGGAGAGGAAAGGAGGTTAAGAAAAGCCTATCTGCACTAGTTACTAGGGATCCTTATGAAAAGGAGGATGAACAGTGCTTGGTATTATAGGTATTCTTGTTGCAATTGCCTTATTGATCTTTTTAGCTTATCGAGGTTGGAACCTTATTGTTGCATCCCTTATTTGTTCTTTGGTAGTTGTTCTCTCTGCATACGGTGATATTTATAATGCATTTGCAGTGGATTACGCCAATGGGTTTAAGTATTTTGCAGGGACTTACTTTATCATTTTTGTTTTGGGAGCATTATTTGGTCAGGTTATGGGGGATAGTGGAAGTGCTACAGCAGTATCTCGTAAGCTTCTTGATGTCTTTGGACCATCGCGAGCGATTCTTGTTACTGTTTTAGCTAGATCCGTATTGACTTATGGCGGAGTTAGTGTTTTCATCGTTATTTTTACCGTATATCCTTTAGCATTAATACTTTTTAGAACCGCCAATCTACCGAAAAGACTTATCGTTGGTTCAGTTGCTATCGGTGCTGGTACCTTTACAATGACTGCCTTACCAGGTTCTCCAGCTATTCAGAACTTAATCCCTACTCAAGTGCTAGGGACAACAGCTACAGCTGCACCTCTATTAGGAATTGCAGCTTCTGCCCTTATGCTCTTGGGCGGTCTTTGGTATTTGCTAGGCCAAGGGAAGAAAGCTATTGCAAATAATGAAGGTTTTATACCTGGTCCTCGGGATAATATGGAGCAGCTTTCCCTAGAAAAAACTGAAGCACTCCCTCATTGGTTCCTGGCTTTATTACCTATATTAGTGGTTATCGGCTTAATTATCGGGCTCAGAGGCCGGTTAGATGCACTATTCAGTGTCATGATCGCTTTATCTGCGGGAATTATTCTAACTTATGCTCTAAATTGGAAACGTTTTGCTAATCCCGTCAAAACTATGAATGATGGTTGTATGAATAGTATGGGCGCTTTAATCAATACTTCGGCTATTGTTGCTTTTGGTTTTGTTGTGCAAGGTGTCCCAGCTTTTCAGAGTATGGTCCAATTTGCTTTGGGGTTGAGCTTTGATCCTTTGATTTCTGCTGCTGTGGGAGTTAATATTGTGGCTGGTATTACCGGTTCTGCCAGTGGTGGCTTGACAATCTTTATGCAGACTATGGGGCCTGCTCTCCTAGAGCAAGGAGCAAACCCGGAAGTGTTGCATAGAGTAGCTTCCATCGCTTCAGGGGGATTAGACTCACTACCTCATTCTGGTGCGGTAATCACCATGCTTACTTTTATGGGTTTAAGCCATAAGGAAGCTTATAAAGACGTTGGGGTAGTCACAGTTATAGTTCCTTTAATTACCCTTGCGATTATTGTGGCTATAGGAATTCTATTGTTCTAAAACAAGCCTACGACAATCCTACAACAATTGCACGTTAAGTGTTCTGTTAGCAAAAATAAATATTCTATTCATCGATGTACTTAAATAAAAATATAATTTAATTTTCTATATAATTTAGCTTTCTATATAATTTAACTTTAAAAGGAGATAGGTAGTCCTAGACTATCTATCTCCTTTTAAAGTTAAAGATATCTCATGGAGGCAGGTACTTTCTAGTCTTTCTTAAAGTAACTGCTATTTTTTAATTATGCCGAACCTGAGGATGCCTGAATTGCTTTCTTCACTGCATTGGCTAGGATATCATCCTTGCTGATCTTATTAGCGTTCTTTTTAGCTTCTTTACGCTCATCTTTATCAAAGAGATGGGGAAGGAGCCCACTGACATGGAGTAAAGATATTAGCTTAGTAGTAGCTTGGTCCGGCTTTTCATCTCGCATGAGTGTCCGATAAATAAGATCCATTATATCTTTTTTACCTCGTATATCCCGGACTGGATAGCGGTAAGTAGTAAAAAAGATCAAGGTTTGGTGCTCTTCCTCCCTTAGAAGAGCCTTATCCACCATTTCCTCCAAAATCTCTTTTCGCAAATTTTTCATAGAACGACGGAGTTTTCTCACCCAATAATCTGGTGAGTGAACTTTCTTACTAGAGTGGAGTTGGCGAAGGACCTCATCTAATCGTGGATTATTAGTTGAACTTGAGTTAAGAACCTTGAGAGTTTTTTTGTCTGCAGTAGTGCGTTTCAGAAGCTCTAGCTCCATAAGAAGAGCCCCTGTAAGGATATAATCTATTACCATGCTGGCTGTGAAGGAGAAAGTGCCTTTATCTTCGTTGATAGTGAGAAGCAGGACCTTCTCCGTTAGACTTAGCACATCAATCTCCTCCTTCATCATAGGGATCATTCTTCTTCAGGCGTCCAGCTTTTCGTGCCGCTTCTCGTAGGAGAAATTCAATATGAGCATTAACACTCCGAAATTCATCAGCAGCCCATTTTTCCAGTACATTATACAACTTAGGATCGAGTCTGAGAGCAAATCGCTTTTTGGGCATTTTATCAGCACCTGTTAAGTTTTTCTTCACTCAATTAATAAACGGTACCAGTATTGATGACTGGTTGGGCAGACCGATCTGACACAATGGCCACCAATAGATTATTGATCATAGCTGCTTTACGCTCTTCATCTAGTTGAACGACGTTTTCACTTTCTAATTGCTCCACAGCAAGTTGCACCATGCCCATAGCACCTTCCACGATAATTTGGCGAGCGGCTAGAATAGCGTTAGCTTGCTGACGTTGGAGCATGGCACCGGCGATTTCTGTAGAATAAGCTAAATGAGTCAGACGGGCTTCCATTACCTCTACCCCAGCTACCTTAAGGCGTTCCTGAAGTTCTCGAGTAAGCTCTTGAGCCACTTCTTCAGAATGACCCCGAAGAGAAATTCCTTCTTTTTGGAAATTATCGTAGGGATAGCGGCTAGTTACATTCCGGAGAGCTGTTTCACTTTGGATTTCCACAAATTGCTCATATTTATCTACATCAAAAATCGCCTTAGCTGTATCTACAACTCGAAACACTATAACAGCGGCAATTTCTATTGGATTACCCTCAACATCATTGACTTTTAGAGTCTTACTGTTGAAGTTACGGACTCGTAAGGAGACAGCTTTACGCATAGAAAGGGGAATTGTAAACCAAATTCCAGGTTCGCGGATAGTTCCAATATAGCTACCGAAAAAGGTAACCACATAAGATCTGTTAGGTTGTAAGACAACAACACCGCTCCAAAGAATACAACTTATTACGATAAGTGCAATACCCAGGGCGATATGACCTTGGAAAATCAGGGGAACACCACCGATCATTAAGGCTAAGTTGATAATAACGGCTAGATAACCATTAAAGACCCGAGCTTTTTTTTCTTTCATATAAGAAGACCTCCTTTTAAGTTAATATCCAAATGACATCATAAAGAATCCTTTTGACACTATTATGATATCACTGTTATAGTACAAATGTAAATAGTTTTTCGAAAATAAAGCAAAAAATAATTGATCTCCCGTGAAATCAAAGAGAGTTGTTAACTGCCTTAAGTAGGCAATTAACAACTCTCATAAAAGAATATTAGCCGATTTTCTTACCAGCCATAGGACCAGGTTTTAGACTGTGTATTTCCTCTATATGAAGTAAAGCTACAGCTTTTGGTCTTGGCATACTAGCTTTTTCGGAAATAAGAGCCGCTTGCTCATAGATCTCCCCGTCATGAATAAGTTCTCCCCGGCAAATGAAACGGTATCCATCCATAATTTCTCTGTTAGCTACCGCCACGACCACTTTCGATCCATCCAGGAGATTTTGGTAAGTAGCTCCTCCTGTGCCTTCATTGATAATTAGAGTTTCATCATTAAAAACTCGCGTGGAGCGTTTGGGTGCCACATTAGGCAGTCCATCCTTACTAACAGTACCAACATAACATTGATTGTTGTGGATCATGTCTTTCATCTCTTGAGTAAGAACAGCCATTTATCACAGACCCCTTTCATTTATTCTTAATTTGAGATAGGCTATTAAAGGAGTGCACCATGAGCACCCTAGTAGTTGATTGAATATTCAAAAAACTATTGCTATAATCGTATACAATATATTGCTTAAAAGCAAGTAGAATATTTGATTACAAGAATTATAAAATATTCTACTTGCTTTTAAGCAATATATTGTATACGATTATAG
>JAAZLD010000311.1 GCA_012799495.1 Desulfitobacterium sp.
CAGGGCGAGATGATAATAATCGCCATTTGATTTTGTTGGCAGAGAATCAGGAAGGATATAAAAACCTTCTTAAATTAGTCTCCCAGGCTCATATCGATGGGTTTTATTATCGACCACGGGTTGATAAAGAACTTTTAAGGGAGCATAATAAAGGACTTATTGCTTTGAGTGCTTGTTTGGCCGGAGAAGTCTCGGAACATCTTCTCAATGATCAAATAGAGATGGCTGTAAAGAGTGCTTTTGAATATGAAGAAATCTTCGGCAAGGGCAATTTTTATTTGGAAGTGCAAAACCATGGCTTAGAAGAAGAACAAAAGGTTATTAGGGGGATGTTTCAAGTCCATGAGCGGACTGGTATCCCCATGGTGGCTACCAATGATGTCCACTATATTAACCGGGAAGATGCTTTTATCCAGGATGTGTTGATCTGTATCCAAACAGGAAAGACTTTAACGGATTCCGCCCGAATGAGTTTTTCCAGTGAAGAGTTTTTTCTTAAATCTGAAGAGGAAATGGAACTCCTCTTTGGAGAACATCTGGAAATATTAGAAAATACAGAGATCATCGCTGACCGCTGTCAAGTGGATTTTACCTTTAGGGAAAGCCATTTGCCAGAATTTGAAGTGCCAGAGGGATATACTTTAGATAGCTATTTGCGCAAAAAATGTTATGATGCCTTTCCCAAGTTTTACCCTGAACAAAGAACAGAGGAAAAAGAAAGGCTCGATTATGAGTTAGAAGTAATTGCGGAAACAGGTTTTTCTGGTTATTTTCTGATTGTAGCGGATTTTTGCCAATATGCCCGGAATAACGGTATTGCTGTAGGACCAGGGCGAGGCTCAGCTGCAGCTAGTATGGTGTCTTATCTTTTACAAATAACAGCAGTAGATCCACTCCAGCATGATCTACTTTTTGAACGATTCCTTAACCCAGAGCGAGTTAGTATGCCGGATATAGATATTGATTTTGACCCGGAAGGCCGGGAAAAAGTGATTAATTATGTAACTGAGAAATACGGTGCCGATAAAGTTTGTCAAATTATTACCTTTGGAACTTTAGGAGCTAAAGCCGCAATCCGGGATGTAGGAAGGGTTATGGGAATTCCTTTAGCCCGGGTAGACCGGGTAGCTAAAGCTATTCCCAATGATTTGGGAATGACCCTAGAAAAGGCCTTAAATGTATCCCCCGAACTTAAGAGGATGCTGGAAGAAGATGAGGAAATCAATAGGCTCTATGAAATTGCTCGTGCTATTGAAGGTATGCCTCGTCATGCTTCTACCCATGCGGCAGGGGTGGTTATTGCCAAAAAAGCTTTAAACACTTATTTGCCCCTCCAAAAAACCTCAGATGGAAACTTTACTATGACCCAGTTTCCTATGAAGACCGTGGAAGAGCTCGGTCTTTTGAAGATGGACTTCTTAGGGCTACGCAATCTCACTATACTTCAGGAAAGTTTACGGTTAATCCAGGAAAATCGCGGTGAAAAGCTAGATCTTCAAAATATCCCTTTAGATGATAAAGCTACTTTTGCCATGCTTTCCACAGGTAATAGTACCGGGGTTTTCCAGCTGGAAAGTGGCGGAATGCGTTCTGTTCTAAAGGAATTGAAGCCTAGCCGTTTTGAAGATATTATCGCTGTTGTAGCCCTTTTTCGCCCTGGTCCCATGGATCAGATTCCGGAGTTTATTCGTCGGAAACATGGGGGAGAAGTTTCATATCTTCATCCTTTGCTAGAACCTATCTTAAAAGATACTTATGGGGTAATTGTTTACCAAGAGCAGGTTATGCAAATTGCCCGGGATTTAGCAGGTTATTCTCTAGGACGAGCGGACTTGCTCCGACGGGCTATGGGGAAAAAGGATAAGAAAATCATGGATGAAGAGCGGCAGAACTTTATCTATGGTTTGAAAGATGAATCCGGTAAGGAAATTATCCCTGGGGCTTTAAGACGGGGCTTAAGTGAGAAAGAAGCGGAAGAAATCTTTGACCTGATGGCTAAGTTTGCCGAATATGGCTTTAATAAAGGACATGCTACGGCATATGCAGTAATAGCTTACCAAACAGCATATCTTAAAGCCAATTATCCCTTAGAATTTAATGCAGCCTTGATTAGCACAGTTATGAGCTCAGCAGATAAAGTCTCTTTTTATATTCATGAAGCTCGGCAAAGTGGAATTAAGATCCTACCCCCTGATGTCCAATATAGCCAAGGAGGATTTTCCATTGAGGGGGACGGAATTCGCTTTGGTTTAGGTGCAATTCGTAATGTAGGCTTAAACGTAGTAGAAAAAATCATCGAAGCCCGTGAAAAAGAGGGTCCATTCAAATCTCTCTATGACTTTTGCCTTAGAGTAGATGGAAAAGTCCTTAATAAAAGAGTTTTAGAAAGTTTACTACGAGGGGGGGCTCTTAGCTCTCTTTGTGGTAGAGCCCAGGGGCTATTGGCCTTAGATACAGTCTTAGAACTTGCCCACCAAAGACAAAGGGATAAGGAATCAGGCCAGTTTTCTTTATTTGATTTTAGCGACGAAGTGGATGAAGATGTGGAATTGCCTGATGTAAAAGAATTCGATCAACGGGAAATTTTGAAAATGGAAAAGGAATATTTAGGCCTTTATTTAAGTGGCCATCCATTAGAAAGTGTCCTACCTAAGATGAAAAAACTCACCTCCGAGGATATCAATACTTGCTTGGAAAGAAATGAGGAAAGAAAAGTTATCCTGGGAGGAATTGTGACTGGGTATCGTACTAATGTTACAAGAAAAGGAGAAATGATGGCCTCCTTCGTTCTGGAAGATTTAACAGGAACTATGGAAGTCTTAGTCTTTCCAAGAGTTTTTGCTCAATGTATAAGCCTAGAAAATGACCAGATAGTTATAATAAAAGGCCGTTTTAATATCCAAGATGAGGAGCGAAAGCTATTCGCCGAAACTATCCTTGATTTAGAAGGTGCAGAAGAAGCGGCTAGGACTAAAGTTTGGTCAGAGGGGAATAATTACTATAGGAGGGGGAATCAGGGTAGTGGGGGTACCCCCTATCAAAATGGTAGAAATAATTCTCGACTGAATAATAGGGAAGTTACAGTAGAAGCAGAAGAAGCGACAGTGAAAAATGCTGAGAAAAAACTTTTTTTGCGCTTCCCTGGGGAAGACACACCACTATTAGAAGAAATACTCCCGATTTTACGGGAGTTTCAGGGAAAATATCCGGTTCTTTTCTATTTCGATAAAGATAAGAAACTTATTCAAGGAAAAAGAGAATTTTGGGTGGAAAATAAAGAGGAATTATATGAATCCTTGTCAAACATTCTAGGAGAAAGCAATGTGGTATGGAAATAACCACCAGATAAATTATGAGAAAAAGGAGTAAGAAAGTGCGTATAGCGATTTATCCAGGAACTTTTGATCCGGTAACAAATGGACATCTAGATATTCTAAGACGAGCAACAGTTTTTTTCGATGAAATCATTGTAGCAGTAGCTGTAGATAGCAATAAGGACACACTTTTTACCCTAGAAGAAAGAATCGCTTTATTAGAAAAATCCACGGAAGATTTAAAGCATGTGAAAGTGCGAGGATTCGAAGGTTTGACTGTGGATTTTGCCCGCCAGTGTGGTGCTACAGCTATTATTCGAGGCCTTAGGGCTATGCAGGATTTTGAGTATGAATTTCAACTAGCTTTAATGAATAAGAAATTAGCAAATGATATCGAGACGATTTTCCTAATGACCCAAAGTGAATTTTCCTTTATTAGCTCTAGCTCCATTAAATGGGCGGCAAGTCTCAATGGAGGAATCACAGAATTTGTTCCTCATCATGTGGAAGAAGCACTATACGAAAAATTCGAGAA
>JAAZLD010000312.1 GCA_012799495.1 Desulfitobacterium sp.
AATTTGGGACCCTCCTTAACACTAAATTTTCCTAAACCAGAGTAATAATCAGGATATCATTCTTAGGAGTAAAAATAGCGATTCGCGTGGTCAGATCTAACCACGCGAAAGGCCTGTTTGAGGTAGTAGGTTTGGATACTCTTTTATTTAAAGGAGGTATTATTAATGAGCTAATTAATATTTGCAGTTATCTTGGAAAGTTTCCCACATAGCGATAAAGTTTTCGATGGGCACGTCATCTTGGACGTTATGAACAGTTGAGAAGACAAAGCCTCCATCTCTAGCAAAAGCATCGATATTTCGCTTGGTTTCTTCGCGGACTTGTTCTGGTGTTCCATTTGGTAGTGTGGACTGGGTATTGATTCCGCCACCCCAGAAGACTATGTCCTTACCATAAGTTTTCTTTAAGTGTTCAGGGCTCATGTTGGAAGCGGCGATTTGGACAGGATTGAGGATATCATAGCCTGCTTCGATAATATCAGGAATTACTGCTTCAACAGACCCACAAGTGTGAAGGGTGATTTTTACATCTCCCTTGGATTTAACATATTCATTAAGCTTCTTATGATAAGGGAGGATCATTTCTTTCAGGAGTTTGGGAGAAACAAAGGTTCCTCTTTGGGTACCAAAGTCATCGGCCTCACTGGTTACATCGATGAGTCCACCATAGACTTCGAAGATATTATCATAAAACTCCATTTTCTTTTCTAGCAATTTTTCCATGAAAGGTGTGCACCGCTCGGGTTCAGCCACCAGCATGGCGAGCCAGTTTTCAAAGCCCCAAATCAATGGTCCTGTTTGTAAGAAGCCATTACCAAACTGCTCGGAAATTGTGGTAGCAAAGCCTGCATTCCGATAATCTTCTAATTCCTTACGGCCAGCCATATCAAATTTATGTGGGGTAGGCCAGATGAACTTTGCATCATCTTCTTCATCTTCTGCGTCCTCGAGAATACCTCCAGCTAAGTCATAATAGAGGCCATTTACCTTAGGCATTCTGTAGTGAGTTCCCCAGTCATTGATAAAATGTGTGTATTCATCATCTTCCCACTTTTTAGCATAGGGACTTGGCTCCTGGGGTAGGGGTTTTAATCTTGCAGGACGAACATCTACCCCTAAAAGATCCAGAACCTTATCGGAGGCATAGACTAGTTGGTAAGGAATATGGCACATTTCGATGCGCTCGTCCTTGATATCAAAGTAATCTAAGAGCTTTTTGTAAAAATACACTGTGAACTTACATGAACATCCAGCACCTAAATCAAGGGGTATCTTATCTGGTTCCTTATGGTTCAAAGCCGTTAAGAGTCTTTCCCGACTATTCATCTCAATCCCTCCAAAATCTTTCTATTGTATTCTTTGCATAATAGTTTTACTTAGCTAGTAGTCTGCTTCGCTAATAGTCCTGCTTAAGTATTAGTTCTGTTTAGCTATAAGTTCGCTTAACCACTAGTACTGTTTACTTAAATCTCTAACCTTTAGGTGGGCAAACTCTGCTAAACTTTGTCCCTTTTTACCGAGCTGCTAATTCTTTAGCTTTGGCTGCAGCTGAAGCGGCATCTGCGGCAAAGGCATCTGCGCCGATGGAATCAGCAAACTCCTGAGTGATGGGAGCTCCACCAACCATGATTTTCACTTGTTGATCCAAGCCGGCTTCTTTAATAGCTGCAACTAACTTTTTCATAGCAGGCATTGTAGTTGTTAAAAGAGAAGATAATCCTACTAAATTACAATCGGGGTTTTCTTTAATGGCAGCTATTAGTTTTTCAGCAGAAACGTCCACACCGATATCGAGTACTTCATAGCCTGTACTTTCAACCATCATTGCTACAAGGTTCTTACCGATATCGTGCAAATCCCCTTCTACTGAGCAGATAATAAATTTGCCAAGTGAAGCACCTTTATTCTCGCCTAGATGAGGCTTAAGGACTTCCACCCCCGCTTTCATTGCCCTGGCGGCTACCAACATTTCAGGAACATAGATTTCGTTGAGTTTAAACTTTTCCCCAACATTGCCCATGGCTTTGATCATACCTTCGTTTAAAATATCCATGGGGCTGAGCCCTTCTTCTAGAGCCTCCTTAACAAGTTGAACTACTACTTTTTTCTTTCCTGCCTCCACTGCATTGGAAATCTCGAGAATTTTAGACATCTTAATCCCTCCATATTTTTCGTATATAATTGACTTTAAGTTGTCCTTAGTTAGGTATGTCTTGAGTAAATTGTGTCCTTAGTTAGATGTGTTGTCCTAAGTTTTAAGAAACTTTAGGCTTTGGGTAAAGGGCCGATTAATCCTTCTCTAAAGGCCATGATATACTCCAAGCAATCTTCATCTTTTTCCAATAATGCTTCTGTGGCATAGATCATTCCCAGCAAGTCTCTATTGGTGGGGTCCATAATGGCACTGTCCATACCGGCATTCATAGCTAAGACCAAGAAGCTCTGATTAAGGAGTTTGCGAGCAGGCATACCAAAGGAAACATTGCTGAGACCGCTGGTAACATGAACTGTTGGGTAGCGTTTTTTGATTTCCCTTGTACATTCAACAAAGGTTGTTAAAGCAGTCTCTCTAGTTGCTAAGGTCTCAACTAGTGGATCGATATGGATGCGGGAGGGGTCGATTTTGAATTCCTCTACCCTTTTCATGATGTTTTCAAAAACTTCTAAACGTCTTTCCGTAGAATCGGGAATCCCACTGTCATCA
>JAAZLD010000313.1 GCA_012799495.1 Desulfitobacterium sp.
GTGGTATTATATTTTTCTGCAATCATAGGATACAGTTCTTTAGTTACAGCTCCTAATAAGGAAACATCTTGGACAACACAGACGATAGCATCTCTTAAATATTGATAACCTTTCACATGGGCTGGGACTCCCATTTGATGAATCATGCGAGTCACTTCTACTTCCAAGCTATGAGGACTAGAGGCAACGGCTTGTGTTGCAATATTCGATGACATAGTGGGGTTAATCATTGATGAAGTCGGAGGAGCAGCTTCATTATTGTATTCTTTAATTGGTAATGTCCCATGGAGCTGCCTAATCCTTTTTCCTAACATTTCTAAATCAAAAGGTTTCAAAATAAAATAATCTGCCCCCAACTGGACTGCTCTCTGAGTCATACTTTCTTGACCAAAAGCTGTCAAAATGATCACTCTTGGTTTATTAACATCGTTTTGGAGCTTTTCTAAAACTCCTAATCCATCTAGATGGGGCATGATAATATCTAGGAGCACTAAATCAGGTTGTTCCCGATAAATCATATCTAAAGCTTCATTGCCATGGTAAGCAATTCCCACCAATTGCATATCTGGCTGTTGTAATATGTACTCCTTTAATACTTCGACAAATTCCCGGTTATCGTCTGCTATCAAAACTCTTATTGGCCTTTGCATATTGAATGCTCCCCCTCGTTGACAATAAAACTTGATATCCAATTTCGACAATAAACTAAGACTATCCTGCTAAATAAAAAAAGAATCCAGTTAACTTTTATTAAATTAAAAGACTTTTGTGAAAATTGGCATATCAATATTAGTATAACACTTAAAATAAATACTTCAAGGAACTTTTTCCATAAAAAAGAGAAGATCCCATATTGTCATCAGACAATATGGGATTAAGTTTAAGCTGCCTTCTTTTCCGGGAGTATTCCACCATCTCGAAGCATGTTTTGAATAAAGACTCCATATCCTCTTGTTGCATCATTGACAAATACATGGGTAACAGCGCCGACAATCTTACCATTTTGGATAATAGGGCTACCAGACATTCCCTGAATAATCCCACCGGTCTTTTCTATTAACTGGGGATCCACAATTTTAATCACCATGTTCTTACTATCGGTACGATTTGCCATAATCCGTTCAATTTCTACATTATATTCCTCAATAGTTTCCCCTTCTAAAACGGTATAAATTTTAGCCGGACCTTCCTGGATTTCTGACTCCCAACCTACAGGAATTGGTTCTTTATAAAAGGGATTCACTATTTCCCCTTCGATAGTACCAAAAATTCCTGAAATAGTATTCTTTTCAATGTTCCCTGAAAACTTTGATTTACTTACAAAGGAGCCGATCTTTTCACCCGGATGACCCCGCTTGCCTTTTTCAATGGCAAAAATAGTGGAAGCAACTACATTCCCATTTCTAACTTCGATCATTTGATTAGTATCTACATCATTGATCACATGGCCTAAAGCACCGTACTTTTTGCTAACAGGATCATAAAAAGTTAAGGTACCAACACCTGCTGCCTCGTTGCGGACAAATAATCCAATCCGGTAACGCTTAGTCTCAGAACAAAAGACAGGCTTAATTTCTTTTTCCATCTGCTGACCTTTGTGGACAAAAACAATCTTTGCAAAACCTTGGTTTTCCCCTGCCAGATGAATGGCATTTGCTACATCTTGATCCGTATTTACTTCCTGATCGTTGATTTTTAAAATTACATCCCCCACATTGATACCTACTTCTTTAGCAGGATAGACATTCTTCCCCTCTTGATTTTGGATGGGTGCCTGTCCTACAACCATAACCCCTTTAGTTTGCAAACTAACCCCAATTGATTGGCCACCAGGCAGCAGGGAAAATTCTGGCATTTGCTCAACAGTGTTAGATTTGAGGGGAATTACGCCGAAGAGTTTATAGGAGACCTGAAGGCTTGATTTACCTGTGCTAGCTACCATTACAGCATCAGGAATTTTTGTTTCTTTTTCTTCCGCTACAATAACCTTTGACCAAATTCCCGTCAATTCTCCAATCCCTTCACTTTTATCGAAAGGAGCAGAGAATTGACCAATCTGCTGAATGGTAGCATTAAGACTGAGAAAGGTACAGAGAAGAACACCAGCGAAGACCATTGCTCTCTTCGATTTCACTCTCCTATCACCCTCCGTCTTGTTATTTCCCCATGTTCTTCCATCCTCCTCATGAATTTTTTTAATGAATCTAAATATAAGTTAACCATCATCATATCTTTTCATCCTGACAATTAAGTTCTGAATTTCCAAATAAAAAAATAGAAGGTCAATTTAACCTTCTATCTATAAAATCTCCATAATAAAATTTTATATAATCAATTTTGTACGTTTTTCCATAATTTCCGAGCATGTTCTAGGGCAATTTTGTCTTCGCTGCCTCCTAACATGCGAGCTAGTTCTTCAATCCGCTCTTCCGTATTTAATAACTGAACCTGTGTGCGAGTACGCTCACCGATGATTTCCTTATAGATTCCAAAGTGTTCATCCCCAAATGCTGCCACTTGAGCTGCATGAGTTATGCAGAAAACCTGCTTTGATTCAGCGATTTTAGCTAGCTTTTCCCCTACTTTTTGGATAGTTCGGCCACCTACCCCACTATCTACCTCGTCGAAAACAAAAGTTCCCACATCCTCTATTTTTGCCAAGAGACTTTTTAAAGCAAGCATCAATCGAGACATTTCACCACCAGAGGCTACTTTGGCTAAAGGCTTTGGAGGTTCTCCCAGATTAGCGGAAAAATAGAATTCTACATTTTCTAAGCCACCAATTTGAGGTTCATTTACTGGGGTATAACGCACCTCGAACTTACTTTTTTCTAACCCCAGGTCCATAAGTTCTTCTTGCAAACCTTTGGCAAGTTGTTCACCTATTTTAATTCTTTTTCCACTGAGTTTTTGAGCCTTATCTTGAAATTCCTCATAAGAATTTTCGATCTTTTGGCGCAAAGAAGTTAATTCGCTCTGGAGATTGGTAATGGAGTGGAGTTCTTGAACCATTTCTTCTTTGGTCGCAAGAATTTCTTCTATATTTTTGCCGTACTTGCGTAAACGTTGTAACTGAATTAAACGTTCTTCTATTTGATCTAACCGCCCTGGTTCATAATCAAAGCTTTCTTGATAGCTAGCTATTTCCCTAGCTATATCTTCAATTGTATAATAAGCAGATTCCAGAGGTTCTATGTATTGACTAAGCTCATTATCTAAACGGGATAATTCGAGAAGATTTTTACGACAAATTCCTAATAAATCAACAACAGAAGGTCCCTCACCACTTGAGTAAAGATTATCATGAATTTCTGTGGTTAGTCCCATAATTTTTTCACTATTGAGTAAACGTTTTTTTTCTCTTTCCAGTTCTTCTTCCTCTTTAGGCTGAGGATTGATCTGCTCTATTTCCTCAATCTGATACCGTAAAATATCTTCTCGCCGCTCTCGCTCAGCTGACTTACGGATTAGCTCTTCCTCTTTTTGAATAAGTTTACGGTATGTACGAGCAGCTTGGTTCACTTCCTCAACTAAAGAGATTTGCTCCTCTCCACCAAAAGCATCTAATAACCCTCGGTGAGTGTCGGGATTGAAAAGGGATTGATGTTCCATTTGTCCATGGATATCAACTAAGCCTTGGACCAGATTGCGATACAAGGACAAGGGCACGGTCCGACCTTGGAGGCGGCAGATATTTCGTCCATTGCGATTAATTTCTCGAGAAATAATCAATTGACCATCTTCTAGAGAATAGCCAGCTTCCTCCAGACGCTGACAGACTGACTCTGGACAGTCTTCAAAAATCCCCTCCACGAAGGCTCGCTCCATACCATGGCGAATAAACTCGCTACTAGCTCTTCCTCCCAACAAGATACCTAAGGCATCAATCAGCATGGATTTGCCTGCCCCTGTTTCTCCGGAAAATATCGTGAGTCCATGAGCAAAAGTACATTGCACATCTTCCATCAATGCGAAATTCTCCACATGAATTTGGGCCAGCATCCCATCTCCTCCTTTGGCCTCCTTACTTCATAAGCCGAGCTATTCTTTCTCTTACCACTGGAACTTCACTAGGAGGCTTGATAATCAAGAGAATAGTGTCGTCTCCCGCTACTGTTCCGATAACCTCTTCCCAATTGCTCTGATCGATTAAGCTTGCTAGAGCCTGCGCATTGCCAGGTATCGTCCGAATAACGATGAGATTCTCGCTATCATTAACAGTGGTAACTGTTTCTTTCATCCTCCGACGTAAACGTTCTGGTGAATTAATGGGCTGAGTAGCTCCAGGAATAGCATATTGGTAATTATCATTTGAGGTAGGTACTTTGATCAAACCCATTTCTTTAATATCACGGGAAACAGTGGCTTGAGTTACATCAAAACCCTCTTTCCGTAGATACTCCGCCAATTCTTCCTGTGTATGAATGGGGTAGTTACTAATTATCTCTTGGATCTTCATTTGACGACGACTTTTCATGGACTATCCCCCTTATTCTTCTGAACTATTATCCAAAAAGGAGCCCCTTTACTCTGGTTAATATACTCCCCACGCAAAACACTATACTTTCTTTTATTTAATGAACTTAGGTATTCCTCTACCATTAGTCCTTCTTCATCTCCACCTTGATGTCCCCGATAAAGGGTCATGGAAATTACTCCTCCAGGGAGCAGGAGGTCTAAGACCCCTTCCAAAGCAGCTAGAGTAGAGGGGCCTTGAGTGATTATTTCTTGGTCATGTCCTGGCAAATAGCCTAAGTTAAACATTGCTATCCGAATGGGTTCTTGAACGATTTCCTTCACTTCCCCATGATTCCTTTGGTAAAGGATCACGCGATTTTCTAACCCATGGGAACTAAGAAGCTTTTTAGTTTCCTGAAGGGCGATTTCCTGGATATCAAAAGCATGGACAACTCCCTTTTCCCCTACTTCTTGAGCTAAAAACAAAGTATCCCGCCCTAAACCTGCTGTAAGATCGCAGACCACATCTCCCGGCTGGATTACTGAGCTAATAATTTTGCGAAGCAAACCTTGGATATTTTGAACTCTAATATTCTGAACTCTATTCATGCCAACGATCCTTTAACTTTTCTCTCACTACCTTTTGGAAGCTACGTTTTCCTAAACGAATCAATAAAGCCTTTATTGGAGCCTTACAAATATGGACTTTTTCTCCGGCCTTAAGAAAGATCTGATGATACCCATCAAAGTTTACAAGGCATTGTTGACCTCGCACTAAATATATTTCAAGTTTCTCTTCAGCAGAAACTACCATTGGACGAGCAGATAAAGAGTGAGCAGCTAAAGGAGTAAGCAAAACCGCCTCTACATCTGGGCTCATAATAGGTCCTCCTGCTGATAAAGAATAGGCAGTAGAACCAGTAGGGGTGGAAACTAATAATCCATCAGCGGGATAACTTACTGAGGGCTCCCCTGTTAGATCTGCTTGAAGAGTAATCATAGATGTGTCAAGATCTCTTAAAAAAACCACATCATTTAAGACATGATAAGTTTGGGATTTGCCCCCTTCTTCAATAGTAGCAGATAACATAAGCCTTTTCTGTATTGTATATTCTTTATTAATCACCTTATCTAAGGCTTCCTTAATTTCATTCCGCTCAATCTCACATAAAAAACCTAATTTCCCTAGGTTAACTCCTAACACTGGGATAGCTAAGGGAGCCCCTTCTCGGGCAGCTTCTAATAAAGTCCCATCCCCTCCTAAGGAAATTAGGAACTCTACTCCTTGATTAGAGATATCCCTCCATTGAGTATAAACAACCCAGTTCCGGTCTTCAAACCACTGGGTAATTTCTTCGGCTAGGGCTTTTGCTTCAGGTTTGCTTTGATTAATCCATAAGCCGACTCGCTTCAAAATATCTCACGACCTTCCTGAATGTGCCTCTTGAACAACTTTTACTATTTCTTCTTGCCATGGGATACTTTCCCCTTGCTCCTTACTAAACCAAGCCAAATACTCAATATTTCCTTCGGGGCCACGAATAGGGGAGTAATCTATGCCCTTGACAATAAAATCATATTTTTCTGCTTCATCTAGAACTTTTTGTAATACCTCTTCATGAACTTGAGGATCTCTGACAACCCCTTTTTTGCCTACATGCTCTTTTCCTGCCTCGAATTGGGGTTTGATTAAAGTTAGTATTTGACCTTTATCTTGTAGAATTTCATTCATAGCAGAAAAGATTTTAGTCACAGAGATAAATGCTACATCGCAAACTACATAATCAACTTTTTCCGGTAGTGAAGTTTCTGTTAGGTAACGGGCATTAACCCTTTCCATACAAACAACCCTTGGGTCAGTTCGTAATTTCCAGTCCAATTGTCCATAGCCTACATCAATGGCATAAACCTTAGCCGCACCATTTTGCAAGGCACAATCAGTGAAACCACCAGTTGAAGCACCAATATCTGCCACTACAGCATCTTGGAGGGACACAGGGAATACTTTTAGGGCCTTTTCTAACTTCAGACCACCTCGGGAAACATAAGGCAAGGACTCTCCCTTTAATTCTAGTTTTACATTTTCCAGGAATTCAGTGCCGGGCTTATCCACCCGCTCACCATCTACCAAAACTAAACCAGCCATTATGGTCGCCTTAGCCTTTTCCCTACTAGGTGCTAATCCCCGTTTTACCAAAAGGACATCGAGCCTTTTTTTACTCTTAGACACTATTTTTTCCCTCAATTCGCTGTAAAACCTTCAATCTTTCTGCTGCTTTTAGTATGCCATTAACAGAGATTCCATACCCGTGATGAAGGATGGAAATTGCCCCCTGATCTACATAATCTTCATAGCCTATACGCTCTACTATTACATCATCTAGTCCTTCGTCAGCCAGAACTTCAATAATGGCACTCCCCATTCCTCCGGCTAACATATGATCTTCCACAGTTATCACTCTCTTGCTCACGCGAGCATAACGCAAAATAGTTTCCCTGTCTAAGGGGTTAATGAAACGCAGGTTGATAACTGTTGCTTCCACTCCTCGCTGTTGAAGTTCATCTGCTGCCCCTAGACAAGTATAAACCATGGGGCCTACTCCAATTATAGTGAGATCCTTTCCTTCCCGGAGAACTTCAGCCTTTCCTATAGGAAGCTCTTGCAATTCTTCCTCTAGTTCTACTCCTTGCCCTACGGAACGTGGATAGCGGAAGGCTACAGGACCTTCTAACTTTAGAGCGGTATAGAGCATATGCCTGAGCTCATTTTCATCTTTCGGAGCCATAAAGGTAAGATTAGGTATAATCCGGAAGAAAGATATATCAAAAACGCCATGATGAGTAGGGCCATCATCCCCTACCACACCAGCACGGTCAATAGCTAATATCACGTTAGCATTAGATAAGCAAACATCGTGTAAAACCTGATCATAAGCTCGTTGATAAAAAGTAGAGTAAATAGATACAACAGGCTTTACCCCACCAAAAGCTAGCCCTGCAGCAAAGGTAACTGCATGCTGTTCAGCAATCCCCACATCAAAAAACCTTTTCGGGAACTTCTCAGCAAAAAGATTAAGACCAGTACCACTAGGCATAGCTGCTGTAATAGCCACAATCCGTGGGTCCTTCTCAGCAAGTTGACAAAGAGTCTCTCCAAAAACCTGAGTATAGGTAGGAGGAGCTGGTTTTTTGGTAATTTCACCAGTTTCCTTATTAAAGGGACCTACTCCATGAAACCTGGCAGGATTTTTCTCTGCAGGTAGATATCCTTTACCTTTTTGAGTTAGGACATGGACCAAAACTGGTTCTTTAACCTGTTTAGCCTGTTCCAAGACCTCTTCTAAAGCCCGCTGATCATGGCCATTGATGGGACCAAGATAGGTAAAGCCAAATTCCTCGAAAAGCATTCCAGGAACTAAAAGATATTTTAAACCATCTTTCGCTCTTTCAGCCATTTTAACCATTCTTGTGCCGATTCCCGGAATCTTTTTCAAGATACTTTCTATTTCATCTTTACTTCGATCATAACGAGGATCCGTCCGTAAGCGATTAAGATAAGAAGACATAGCTCCTACATTTTCAGCAATGGCCATGTCATTATCATTAAGAATTACGATCAACTTTGTTGTTGAGTGACCAGCATGGTTTAGGGCTTCAAAAGCCATCCCACCACTCATGGCACCATCCCCGATCACAGCAATCACATCATTTTCTTCTCCCTGCAGATCTCTAGCTTTAGCAAAGCCAACAGCTGCTGAAATAGAGGTGCTAGAATGTCCAGTCTCAAAGCAATCATGGGGGCTTTCGCTACGTTTGGGAAAACCAGACAATCCCTGAAAAAGCCGTAAAGTTTCGAACTCTTTTTGACGGCCAGTCAATAGTTTATGAACATAGCACTGATGCCCCACATCCCAAATGATCTTATCTAAAGGACTATCAAAAATCCGATGCAGTGCAAGTGTTAATTCTACAACTCCTAAATTTGGAGCCAGGTGACCCCCGTTTGATGAGACTACATCTATAATTTTTTCCCGTAATTCTTGGGCTAATATTTCTATTTCTTCATAGGATAAGTTTTTTAAATCCTGTGGTTGAGTTATTTTTTCGAGAATCCCCATAGGCTCCCCTCCTAACTTCGATCTAAAAATAATCAACAATATTCCCTAGTATTCTCATTCAGCTTACACCAAGAAACCTACAATTATTCCTAATATCATGCCAGCTCCTACTTCAATAGGATTATGGCCTATTAGCTCTTTCAAGCGTTCTTGGGATAAATGAGTTAGTTGATGATAAAGACCCTCTACTATTTGGTTGATTACTTCCGCCTGTTTACCAGCTGCTCTCCTTACCCCAGCTGCATCATACATAACCACCATAGCCAAAACTACCGCAATGGCAAAGAGAGGCGAATCCCAGCCGGAAGTTTTACCTACACCGATTGCAAGAGCACTGACTGTAGCTGAGTGAGAGCTTGGAAATCCTCCTGAGCTAAATAAGAACCCTATATCCAAAGTACGATGTAAAGCCAAGTTAATAAGAACTTTAAGGGTTTGGGCAATCAACCAGGCCAACACTGCCCCTATAAGAATCTTATTATCAAATATTGTTGCAAAATCCCTCATTCTACACCTCAATGACTACGCTGAGCAATATACTCTGCCAAACTACGCAAAAAGTTCCCTCGCCCACCTAATGGCTCTATAGCCTTATAAGCTTCTTGTATTTTTGCTTTTAATTCTATTTTAGCTCCTTCGACTCCTAACAGTGTAGGATATGTGGATTTATTCTGACGGAGATCACTTTGAGCTAATTTACCCAGAGTTTCGCTA
Source organism: Desulfitobacterium sp. (assembly GCA_012799495.1). Classification (GTDB taxonomy): domain Bacteria; phylum Bacillota; class Desulfitobacteriia; order Desulfitobacteriales; family Desulfitobacteriaceae; genus Desulfitobacterium. The sequence continues at coordinate 9,291 of JAAZLD010000313.1, forward strand.
TCTCCTTCAATATCCAGTAGATCATCTTTAATCTGAAAAGCTAAGCCAATAGCTTGAGCATATTTAGTTAAAGCCTGAATATCCTCTTCAGACCCATTAACCAAGATAGCACCTAGACGAGCTGATACTACTAACATAGCACCGGTCTTCATCCGATGAACAGCTTCTAATTCCTCGAGATTAAGGCGTTTATTTTCAGCTTCAAGATCCCTTACTTGACCTCCAACCATCCCTGATGGTCCAGCAGCCTGAGCCACTTCCCTGATTACTCGCAATTGGCGTTCAGGAGCCACACCTGGTATCTCCTTACTTAAAAGTTCAAAAGCATAAGTTAAGAGAGCATCTCCGGCTAAAATAGCCTGTCCATCTCCAAAAACCTTGTGGTTAGCTAGTTTGCCCCGTCTATAATCATCATTATCCATGGAAGGTAGATCATCATGAATTAAGGAGTAGGTATGGATCAAGTCCAAAGCACATACTGGATCTAAAATATTCTCAATCTCCCCTCCTAGAGCTTTAGCAGAAGCTAAGGCTAGCACAGGGCGAATTCTTTTTCCACCTGCTTGCAAAGAATAATTCATACTTTCCTTTAGAGAGCCCTCTCCTAAGGAAAGCTGAGCAAGATGGTTTTCGATTAAACGACTGTATTTCTCTAGCTGTTGGTGAAACATCCTTATCATCCTTCCGTTAGAAAATCTGCTGGTCGCACTTCTAGCTCCCCATTAGGATTTTCTAAAAGAATTTCCATTTGCTTTTCCGCATCTTCAAGTAAGCGATTACAATTTTGAACTAATTTAACCCCTTTTTGAAAGAGAGCCAAAGCCTGATCCAAGGGGACTTCTTTTTGTTCTAACTCCCGCACGATCCGTTCTAATTCCTCGATACCTTTTTCAAAGGTGATTTCTTTTTCTAAAGCATCCATGGCCTACTCCTTCTTAATCCTTATCTTTTGCCAACACAGCACAGGTTAATCCTCCTTGATGCAAACGAACCTGTACTTGCTGACCTAATTCTATCTCATCACTATTTCGCAAAATATTACCTTTTGGACCATATGTTAAAGAGTAACCTCTACCCAATATTGCTAAGGGACTTAATAAGTCTAATTTTGCGGTCAATAGGCTTAGTATACCATTTTTATCCGATATAAATCTAGTCATGGCCTGTTCTAGACCTTCACTTAGATTATCCAACTGCTGGCGATTTTGTTCGATGCGCCAGAATGGATTAGCTAAAGGTCCTAAAGAAACCAAACTCACTAATTTTTGTCTTTTTTGTTGAATCTGCCACTGAAATGTATTCAATAAACGATTCTCTAAACCTTCTAATGCTCCCTTTAACTCTTGCCATACAGGGACAGCCACCTCTGCGGCAGCGGAAGGGGTAGGTGCTCGTAAATCCGCTACTAAATCAGAAATGGTAACATCTGTCTCATGTCCCACTGCCGAGATAACTGGAATACCTGAGTTAGCAATGGCTCTAGCCACTTCCTCAGTATTAAAAGCCCATAATTCTTCTAAGGAGCCGCCTCCTCGCCCTACAATAATAACATCTACTTTAGCCTGGCGATTTAGGCGGGAGATAGCTTGGACAATTTCCCTAGGTGCCCCTTCTCCCTGTACCGCTGCTGGTGCTAAGATCCAGGATACCTTAGGATTACGTCTTTGGATTACTTTTAAAATATCCTTAATAGCTGCTCCCGTGGGACTTGTAACGATCCCAACGGTTCGCGGATATTTGGGGATAGGTTTTTTCTTTTCTGGCTCAAATAGCCCTTCCTTACCAAGACGCTCTTTAAGCTGTTCATAGGCAAGATATAAAGCTCCCACACCAAGGGGCTGCATTTCCTCTCCATAAAGCTGAACATTCCCGTCCCGCTCGTAGATCCTAATACTTCCGCGAACTAAGACCTTCATACCGTCCTGGGGAGTAAATTGTACTTTTTGGGCACGACTACGAAACATAACTCCCCGTATGCTGGAATGTTCATCTTTAAGGGTAAAATACCAATGGCCCGATGGCCGGTGATTTTTATAATTAGAAATTTCTCCGCTAACCCAGCAATTATTTAAGTCTGGATTTGCGGCAAGAGTATATCCGATAGCTTTTGTAAGTTCTGCAACGGTCCAAATTTTCGGCACGCTTTTCACCTCTTCCCCATAATACACAATTCACAGAGGGGTTTTCAAGAGAATTATCTTCTGAGATGCGGGCACATAAAAAGACGGTTTCTGGCAATTACCAGTGACCGTCTTTAATAACTTTCAAAACATTCGTTTTTTCCAGAGGACGAAAGTACTCAACCCTGCCACTACTCCCACAATAGCTAAAACAAATATAAATCCATTAGGGTTAGTCTCAAAGGGAACAGGTACATTCATACCCCAGAAACTAGCCAACATAGTTGGTACAGATAAAATAATGGTCATAGTTGCTAAAAATTTCATTACCATGTTTAGGTTATTGGAAATAATAGAAGCAAAAGCATCAGTCATTCTACTCAGAATAACTGTGTACATTTCAACCATTTGGATAGCCTGGTTGTTTTCAATAATAACATCCTCCAACAAATCCTCATCTTCTTCAAACATTTTTATAAGATGTTGACTTTGTCTATTTGAGCGTAAACGGAGGAGTCGATCCATTACA
>JAAZLD010000314.1 GCA_012799495.1 Desulfitobacterium sp.
CGGAAAGAACTGCTACTAATTTCATTTCTTCACCCTTCCAAAGGTTTAATAGAGTACAAAGATTATAACATAATTTAAAGTGTTCTGGAAAACAATAGGGTTAACAGAATAAAGAGGCTTGTTAAGCCTCTTTACTTCCCATATTTAACTAATGGTAGATTCTTGTTAATGATTTTCGTTTCTTAATGGCTTTTCGCACCTCATTGGCAACTTTCCATGTTTCCTGATATTCAGGAGTTACAAGAGTCAATCTACCTGTATGCTTATCGATGAGAATATCCACCCCAGGCTTACGTTTCTCCCTCGATTCTCCTGGACGTAAAATATCAATACCTATTTTATTTTCATCATATTCCGGAGGCATAAGGTAGTTCAAGACTTCTTCTGTAGCATCAATTAGTTCTGTAACTTGTTCGTAAGGATATCCTTCTCGAAGCAAGATTTCCCGTACTTGGGTGAGAGGATGATCAAGTGTAAGTAACATCTGAGCCCGCTGCACAAGGTTGTAATCAATTTCCACCGACTCCACCTCTCTTTTTTTATTTTATCATTTTCATTTTCCCCTAAGAACAAAATCAAATACTGACTACTTCTTGTCGAAGTTGGAGATCTTGACCATAATTTCTAAAAATCATCTAGGAGGTTTTTATGAATAAATTTTATACTCTTTTATCTCTACCAGCGGTTATTGCTGCAATTTCTGGCATAACAATGGCCATCCAAGGTACATTAAATTCACAACTTTACCAAAAAACTTCTATTTTAGCTGCTACATTTGTTGTTCATGTAATCGGTGTGATTTTAGCTTTTATCACTGTATTAGTAACCCGTACTCCCCTAACAGAATACTCTTGGTTTTCCATACCTTGGTATCTTTACTTAGGAGGGGTTCTCAGTGTCATTATTATAGGGTTAGTAGCTTTTAGCATTCCGAAAATTGGGGTGGCCAATGCTACCACAGCTATTATTATCGGCCAAGTAGGAGCTGCTCTGATCATCGATCATTTTGGCTTATTTGGTACAGAACGAATTCCATGGAGCTCCTGGCAAATCCTAGGGCTCATACTCTTTGCTGCCGGTGCAAAATTACTTTTCAAATAAATCTCCTTCAAAATAATGATAGTTATGTCTAAGAAAGATCATCTTTTCATAGACATAACTATTTTTAGTTTTAAGGCAATTTTTTGTTAAACACATCTACGTTGATAGTGCCACTTTAATTTTTCAAATTAACTTAATCTCGCACGAGTTTCAATAGCAGACATGTTTTGGACAATTCCATAGATCTCATCAGTTACAACAAACTTTTTGATTTGACCGTTGGCAGCCAAGATTAAAGTATTACTACCAGTATTACTAGATACATCTTTTTCGATGAGCCGTAAAAGAAATGCGTAAGCGTCGCTAGTTATAGACAGCTGTTTGAAATCACCCTCTGCTACAAATAAAACCCAATACCCATTAGCTATTTCATTACCAAAATATAAGGGCGAATTAGCTGCTGTATAATTTCCCGTATTGTAGCTATTTGGATTATCGTATATTCCCTGAGAGTAATCTTCATCAGTGTTATAAGAATAAGAATTTTCATTACTTGAATTATGGTTTCCGGAGGTTGTATCCACATATTCCCCAGCATCTGTTAGCCGATCATATACATCACCAAAAAGGTTAGGAAAAAGGATAAAACCACCAATCCCTATTAGGAGTACCCAAAAAGCCAAAGCCTGCAAATCTTGCCAGAGATCATTTTTGGGAGGCCGTCCCCATGAGCTCGACATCTTGCTCCCTCCTTCACATCCACATGAACCATATCCTTAAATATATACGTTCTCATTGACTCCGATATGTACATTAGCTCAAGGGTTTCATTCTTCCTTGCATTAGCCCCATACACCGTCTAGAATAATACCGAGGTGTTTACAATGGAGATACTTCGGGAAAAATTAAATTTACTTCCTGAAAAGCCAGGAGTTTATCTTATGAAAGACTCAACTGGGAAGATAATCTATGTAGGTAAGGCAAAAGTTTTAAAAAATCGTGTTCGTTCTTACTTTACCGGTAGTCATGATGGTAAGACTCAACTAATGATCAGCCAGATTGCAGATTTCGAGACCATACTCACTGACACGGAAGTAGAAGCCTTAATCTTAGAATGTAATCTAATTAAAAAATATAATCCTAAATACAACATCCTTTTACGTGATGATAAAACCTATCCTTATATAATTATCACTGATGAAACTCATCCACGGGTCTTAGTAACTCGAAAAGTTAAGAAAGGGGCAGGAAAATACTTTGGTCCTTATCCCAACGTAGCAGCTGCTAAAGAAGCTACTACCCTTCTTAATCGAATTTTTCCTTTTCGTAAATGCCGAAAAATCCCTCAAAAACCTTGTCTTTACTACCATCTTGGGCAATGTTTAGGGCCTTGTTTTAAAGATATCTCATCTGATGCCTATGAAAAAATTCGCAAAGAAGCCACCACTTTTCTAAAAGGTGATCAATCCTTCATCCTCAAACATTTAGAAAAGGAAATGAATGAAGCGGCGGAAAAACTTGAATTCGAGCGGGCTAAGGAAATTCGGGATCTAATAGAAGACCTAAAAGAAATTGGAGAAAAACAACATATTACCTTAAATGACTTTGTAGATCGAGATGTGGTAGGGTACTCCTTTACAATTGATCAGATTTGCATCCAAGTCTTTTATCTCCGTCAAGGAAAACTACTTTCACGGGATTCCTTTATCTTCCCTTATTATGATGAGCCAGAAGAGGCTTTTATTTCGTTTCTTGCCCAATTTTACAGTGAAAGACCCACTATCCCCCAAGAAATCCTCCTGCCAGATATTGATATATCACTCTTAGGAAAACTTTTCCCTGTAGTTGTTCCTCAAAAGGGCAAAAAAAAGGACCTTGTCCAAATGTCTATGGAAAATGCCCAAACTACTTTGCATGAACAAATTTCCATTGAAATCCGCCATCTAGAAGAGTTTAAATCTGCTCTAGAGGAAATTAAAGAGACATTGGGAACCACCTATCCAAGGGTTATTGAATCCTTTGATATTTCCCATATTTCTGGAAGTCATAGTGTAGCAGGTATGGTTCAGTTCTTAGATGGCAAACCTAATCGTAACCAATACCGTAAATTCAATATCCAACCTATGACCAATAATGATGATACCGCCGCTATGAGGCAAGTGATCACCAGACGCTATAGTCGTTTGTTAGAAGAAAGTCTTAACCTACCAGACTTAATCTTAGTCGATGGTGGCAAGGGTCAAGTAAATGCAGCTAAGGAAGCCTTAGCATCCTTAAACCTTTCTCTCCCTGTTGCTGGTATGGTAAAAGATGATAAACACCAAACTTCAGCTCTAATTGATGAGGAAGGAATTACTCATTTTCTTCCCAAAAACTCCCCTGGCTTCCGCCTGTTAGAACGGATTCAAAATGAAGTTCACCGCTTTGCTATTACCTTTCATCGCCAGAAGAGAGCCAAAAATATGCTCCTCTCCCAATTAGACGGTATCCCTGGAATAGGGCCAAAACGAAGACAATTACTTCTTCGCCATTTTAAATCTCTAGAAAATATCAAAAAAGCCACTCCAGAAGAATTACGGGAAGCTGGTTTACCATCTAATCTAGCTCAAAACCTTTACGAACATTTACGAAAGAAGGATTAAGGTATGATTCTGAACTATCGTGTGGAAATATGTCGTCAGTGTTATTTTAAGCGGACTAAGAAATGCCAAAAAACCGACCACTATATCCAAAATAAAATCCCTGGCAAAGCCGGTGGGGAGTGCCCCAGTTATATTCCTGTACCTTGGCTCCCTTATGATCATATACAATAGCTCCCCTATGAGCATACTCAATATAAAAGTAAACAACAAAAATAACCAGCCAATATCAAAATGGATATGGCTGGTTGTCTTTTTATACAGATTTTGCTCTAGTTACCGGCTGCTCATCTGAAAATACCCTCTTTAACATTGCTTCTATAGCTCCAGGTAGATCCCGAGCTGCCTTTTGAATTTGCGTAGCTTGCCACTCAACTTTTTCTACAAATTCTATGGCTCTTGGGGAAGAAATATATGCTTGAGGCTGATTCGGCTCTAATAACCCTTTTGCCATTAAAAGAATAGCCAGAATCAGTATAATTCTAATTAAAAAACGCAATGGATATACCGTCCTTTCTCAGAAGATATATCCATTATTCTTTCCTATTTTGCTTTTTTTAGCCCTTTCCTAGAGGTTACTATTTTCTAAATGTTGAATGATAATAACTAATCTTCTTTCTTATTTAAGAACAAAATGCTCTTAAACTGATCGATACTTTCCTGGGAAACGTTCTTACCATATCTTACCGCCAACATATTGGCTGGGTGGGAACAAATCTCTTCATCATCTGTTTCGGTAACAAGTAAACCAGCACTAGACATGAGCCGATCCATAAGTTCCTTATACTCCATGACCCGCAATCCTGTCTTCTCTAAATCCCAGTGCCAATAATACTCAGTAGCTATAACAATATAATTATCCATTGTAGGATCAGCAAAAGTCACTTCCAATAGCTTTTTTCCCACACCTAAACCCCGCACTTTCGGGGAAACTTCAATTGCTCCTAATTCTATTAACTCCGGAGGACCAAGAGCCCAACGTTCAAAGGAATCAGGGGGGTGATAAGTAACATAGCCCACTATTATAGTATCTATTCTTGCAATTACTATTCTACCATCGGGAATTTGGCTGATTTCGATTAAGGCTTCTTTTTGCCTCTTAGGTGGTCTGAAAGTTCTTAATCCTTCATCTAAGGTTAGTTGTTCTAGTTCTTCAGCTGTGACAGGACCTTCTACAACTAATTCCCCTTTATTGGTTTGAAATGTTTGTTTCACCATGAGTCCTCCTCACGGATACTTAGTTCTAGGGATTGATATTATATCGCTTAAGTTTATTGTACAATGTTGCCAGGGAAATGTTAAGGGCTCTGGCAGCTCTTTTCTTCCCTTCAAGGGAAAAGCCATGACGTTTCAAAGCGCTACGAAGAAGAATCTCCTCCATACGCTCTAAGGGCATAACTAAATGATACATTTCCGTTCCCTCTGAGTATCCTAGGTTTTCATTTAAATGTCGCTGACTAATATGAGATTCATCAGCGTTCATCACTGCCCTGGAAATAACTTGCTTTAACTCTCCAATATTTCCTGCCCAGCAATAAGATAATAATATTTCTTCTGCCTGTGGTGTCAACCCTTGGATAGATTTTCTTAATTTACGATTATAAACTTGGATATAGTGATGAGCAAGGGGTAAAATATCTTCCTTCCTTTGCCTTAAAGGAGGTAAGAGGATTTCCCATTGACAAGCGTATTCATATAGCTCTGGTGCAAATAATTTTTCTAGTTTAAGTAAATGAACATTTTGATTAGAGCTGAAAAAAAAGCGAACTTCCTTCTTCTCTAATTCCATGATCAAAGGTAAAAGTTTTTCTTGGAACTCCTGGCTAAGGCTTGCTATTTCACGAAAGTAGATAGTTCCTACATTATAATCCTCCAAGTATCTCAGAATATTTTCAAGCTGGAGAAAGTCTTTCATCATTGAGGTATTATGACAATCTACAACAAATAGGGATTGATGGGAATTTTTACTTATACTCCATAAATAACTAGCCATGAGAAATTTACCTGTACTTAATTCTCCCTGAAATAAGACAGGTTCTTTTTGTTTTGCAATCTTGCGGCACTCTTCTAAGGCTAATTTTAAACCTTTACTCTCACCCACAATAGACTGGGTCATGGCTTGTATTATCATCGCCAAAAGTATCCCCCCTATAATCCCTCTATTGCTACAGGAACCATTAGGCAATAATTCCTAAACAGTTCCTATTATAAAACTAGAGTACTTGTTATTCTTAACGTATACTATAACAGATTATAGCTGAAGATACTATTATAATATTTTTCAATTTTTATAAATTCGAACTTCTTTTTTTCGCAAGATTAAGGCTGTTGCTAACGAATTTTTATCGCTTTGCAACAGCCTGTTTTTCTCTTAATTATGTTCCCAACTGGCCAAGTATTTAATTTGTTCTTGGGTTAGATTATCGATCTTGAGCCCTAAGGTTTTTAACTTTAATTCAGCTACTCTGTTATCTATTTCTGTGGGAACAGAATAGACTTTAGCCTCTAGTGGAGAAGAACTAGTCACTAATTGATGAAGAGCTAGAGCTTGCAGGGCAAAAGTCATGTCCATAACTTCTGCTGGGTGGCCATCACCAGCAGCCAGGTTTACCAAGCGACCTTCGGCCAAGAGATATACTTTGCGGCCATCCTTCATTTCAAACTCCTCAATATTATGCCGTACCAGACGGCGGTTAACAGCTAACTCAGCCAATTGGGCTTTATTGATCTCCACATCGAAGTGACCAGCATTAGCCAAAAGGGCTTTATCCTTCATAACCTCAAAGTGTTCCTTAGTTATACAATCGATATTTCCAGTAACAGTGATGAAGAAGTCCCCTAGTGGAGCTGCCTCTACCATGGGCATTACTTCAAAACCATCCATCCAAGCTTCAATTGCTTTAATGGGATCCACTTCACAGACAATAACCCGGGCTCCCAAACCTTTGGCCCGCATTGCCACACCTTTACCACACCAGCCATAACCGATGACACAGACTGTTTTTCCTGCTACCACTAAATTTGTAGTACGCATAATTCCATCCCAAACAGATTGGCCTGTACCATAGCGATTATCGAAAAGGTATTTCATTTCTGCATCATTAACGGCGATCATGGGAAAACCTAGGTCTCCCTCTTTTTCCATAGATCTTAACCGTAAAATCCCGGTGGTGGTTTCCTCAGCACCGCCGATAATTTTAGGGATGAGCTCCCGCCGTTCTTTATGAATAGTGGATACTAGATCCCCACCATCATCAATAATCAAATCTGGTTCAAAATCCAGACCTTTATGAAGGTGTTGGAAATATTCTTCATCAGTGGCTCCATACCAGGCATGGGCATGAACCCCTCCTGCTACTAAGGCAGCTACTACATCATCTTGAGTAGAAAGAGGATTACTAGCCACTACAGTTACTTCTGCGCCACCGGCTTGGATTACCTTAGCTAAATAGGCTGTCTTAGCCTCTAAGTGCAAGCAAATAGTAACCTTTTTACCTTTAAAGGGTAGGGTTTTTTCGAACTCCTCCCGCAAGATATTGAGTACTGGCATATGAGCTCTGACCCAATCGATTTTTAATTGACCTTGCGGAGCTAAATTAATATCACGAATAGTAGATTCCATGATCCCCCGGTTAATACCGGCTCCCCCCTTACTAATTAAATACCTTCTTTACTTTGCGGCTACTTTATTAAGTTCTTTAACCATATCTTGAGCAATACGATCAAAGATTTCTCCCTTATACTCTTCTATTTTACCGGAATCTGATAAAGAGGTGAACTTAGAGTCAATAGGTAGTTGGCCTAAGTAAGGTATTTGATTTTTGGCTGCTTCCTCTTCTCCCTGGGGTTTGCCGAAGACTTCTATTTTCTCATCACAATGGGTGCAGCTTACATAAGCCATATTTTCAATCAAACCGAGAATTGGAGCATCATATTTTTTCACCATATTGATGGCTTTCCGAACGATCATTCCTGCCAATTGTTGAGGACTTGTGACAATCACTACCCCACTGACAGGTAAGGATTGGAATAAGGTAATGGGCACATCACCGGTACCTGGTGGTAAGTCGATGAGGAGGTAATCTAGTTCACCCCAAATCACATCTGTCCAGAATTGACGAACCATCTGCGTAATTAGGGATCCTCGCCAAATAACTGGATCATCTTCATTAGGTAATAATAAGTTTACTGACATGATTTTAATACCAAGGGAAGTTTCTGCAGGAATTACACCGGTTTCATTAACCTTAGCTTTTTCCTGAATTCCAAAAACTTTCGGGATGCTAGGTCCAGTGATATCCGCATCTAAAATACCCACATTATATCCTTGACGTTTTAAACTAACTGCCAACATGGAAGTTACGGAAGATTTACCTACTCCGCCTTTACCACTCATAACCACGATGACATTCTTCACATTACTAGCTTCTTGGGCTTTAGTTAATTGAGGTTCGCTAGGGCAGGCTCCTGGTGTACTTGAACAAGAACTTGCTGATGGGCAGGATCCACATGCTTCACTCATAATAGTTCATCCTTTCTTACTTTGAATAAGTATTCCATCCCTTAGAAATGCTCGAAAACAAATCCAACTACCTCAAGGATGTCTTTTTTTACTAGGAAATGCAGTGATTACAATCACAGCTTAAATCAACTTTTCCAAGCGATCCAAAAGACTTGTAAAGACTTGTAGGGCATCCCTTACAGGTTGCGGTGTTTCCATATCAACTCCAGCTTTCCGTAGCAGTTCGATAGGATAATCAGAACTACCGCTGGATAAAAATTCTAAGTAATCCTGAACTGCAGGTTCCCCTTCTTTCAGGATTCTATTAGCTAAAGCTGTTGCGGCCGAAAAGCCAGTGGCATATTTATAAACATAAAAAGCACTGTAAAAATGAGGAATTCGGGCCCATTCAATAGCAATTTCCGGATCCATCACTACTTCAGGTCCATAGTAGTCTTCATTGAGTTTGAGATAAATATCTGAAAGGAGCTCAGCAGTCAATGCTTCCCCAGCTTCCACTAAAGCATGGGTTTTCTTTTCAAACTCCGCAAACATAGTTTGCCTAAAGACAGTACCTCTAAACTGCTCTAAATAATGGTTTAATAAATAGGCCAGTAATTTGGGATCTTCAGTAGTTCGTAAGAGGTAATCCATAACTAGCCCTTCGTTTAGAGTAGAGGCCACTTCTGCCACAAAGATCTTATATCCGGCGTAAATATAAGGCTGCTTCTGGTTAGAGAAATATGTATGCAGTGAATGACCCATTTCATGGGCTAGGGTAAACATGGAATCTAATGTATCCTGATGGTTTAATAAAACATAGGGATGGGAGCGGTATGTTCCCCAAGAGTATGCACCACTAGTTTTCCCTTGATTTTCATAGACATCGATCCAGCGGGAATTGAATCCTTCCTCTAAAACCCTGCCATACTCTTCTCCTAAAGGCTCAAGGCCTTTTTTACACATCTCTACTGCTTCAGGATAGGTAATCTTCATATCCACCTCAGAGACCATAGGGACATAGATATCATACATATGAAGTTCATCTAATCCTAAAGCTTTTTTCCTCAGGGCCACATAACGATGCATCTGGGGCAGGAATTCCCGCACTGTATCAATTAAAGAATCATAGACAGTAAGGGGAACTTTATCATCATCCAAAGAAGCCTCAATGGCCGAAGGATAGCGGCGGGCTTTAGCCACAAAAACATCCGCTTTAATGCTGGAGTTGAGAGTGGAAGCCCAGGTATTGATCTGTTTCTTATATGTAGCATAAAAAGTCTGAAATACTTCTTTACGAACCTGACGATCCTGGCTTTCCATAAACTGAATATAGTTTCCTTTAGTAAGCTCTACCTCTTGCCCTTTTTCATCTTTCACCATCGGAAACTTTAAATCAGCATTATTTGCCATGCCAAAAATACTACTAGGAGCATCCAATATTTCTCCCATTTCTGCTAAGAGCTTTTCTTCTGCAGGAGATAGGACATGTTCCCGCTTCCGCAATATATCATCTAAGGCATGATCATAAAGCTTCATTTTTGGGTTTTCTTCCCGATATTTTTCTAAAGTCCCTTCTGGTAGAGATAGAATCTCAGGTACAACGAAAGCTAAAGCACTACCAACTTTCACCGACAGGGCTCCTGCTCGATCAGTCAGAGCTTGGTAATGGGAATTGCGATTATCTTCGTCCCGCCGCATCCGGGCATAAGTATAGATTTCCCCTATACTTTGACTAATTTCATTCATCCATTCTAAGCAATTTAGAAATGTAGTTACATTATCTCCCAAATGCCCCCTAAACCCTTCGGCTCGAGCTAATTCTTTTTCTGTCTTGGCATATTCTTCTTCCCAAGCTTCATCATTAGGAAAAATATCCTCAAGACGCCATTTATATTCTTCAGGAATCTCAGAGCGAGATCGTAACTGTTTTTGCTCCATGACCATCCTCCCATATTCATATTACGTATTTATTATACACAAGGAGAGGATATTTTACCAAAAATCTCCCCATAAAAGTGAAACAGGCAGCGTACGTACCACTGCCTGTTTCTGCCACCTCGTCCACCTATCTCCCAGGAAGGTTCCCCGACCTTCCAAACTATATTCTATCGCGGTTATAAGGTTTGTGCAAGCCGAAAAATAAAGGTATCCTTGAAAATTCCCTTAGATTAGACCTAAAAACCCCTTTTATATAGATTTTAGGTAAAATTTATTAAAATTCAAGGAGAACCTTTTCAATTTTGTTAGCTATTTGGTATAATTGTTTAAATCAAACAGGAGGAAGAACGATGAAAATAGGATACCTAGGCCCTAAGGGTAGCTTTTCCGAAGAAGCTTTACAAAAATTTATCAGTACTACGGACATAGAGTTCCATTCACCCACCGAAATAGTACCTTATCCTTCTATACCTAAACTACTTTTAGCCTGCCAGTCATCTGAAATCGATAGTGCATTTGTTCCCTTAGAAAATTCTATCGAAGGGCAGATTGGAGTTACATTGGATATGCTTGCTCAAACAGAAGGTCTCTACATTATGCGAGAATTTCTTCATCAGGTAGAACAATGTCTTTTAGCAGCAAAAAACATCCCCCTTAATCAAATAGAGCAAGTTTATTCCCACGAACAGGCCTTAGGTCAATGTAGAGAGTTCTTAGAGCTGAATCTTAGTCAAGCTGACCAGTTTTCTTGTTCTAGTACTGCTGAGGCTGCCTATATTGTCTCCCATAACCCTCAGGAAAATTGGGCTGCCATAGGTCCAAGACGCTCTGCAGAAATTTATGGTCTTAGTTGTTTAGCGGAAAGAATCCAAGATTCTACGGAAAATACTACCCGCTTTATATTTGTAGGCCATAATCTTGCAGAGCTAAATGAAGATGACAAAACTTCTCTATTAATCATCACTGGTGACACTCCCGGAGCCTTGTTTAATGTCTTACAGGAGTTCGCCTCACGCCAAATCAACCTAAGCCGCATTGAATCACGTCCTTCTAAAAAACGGCTAGGTGAATATGTTTTCTTTGTAGATATTGACGGATATGTTTTTTCTAGTGACATCCAAGATGCTCTATGGGCTTTAAAAAACAAAAATGTTTATACAAAGCTCCTAGGTTCTTATCCCAAAGCTACTTTGATAATAAAAGATAAAAACTCTCCAAAATATAAGGAGCATGTGGATAAAAAAGAGCAAAATAAAAGTTCAGAGGACTAAACTCCCCTGAACTTTTTATTTTACATAGATATTTAGAGTTCTATAACTTATTCCTATTTGGGCCGCTTTTTCTCTTAAATTAGCACACTGATCAAAAAACCCTTCTCACTTTTCTAAAAAGAACTTGATACTTTACTAAACTTTTAAATAGACTTCCTTAATAAGTTGAGGAATCTCTTCAGGCTTAGTGGCCTCTAGACCATAGGTAGGTTTGTCAGCTAATCCTTGTAAGCCAAGGGGAATATCCCAGCCCGTTAGGGATTTTAAGGTAGATAGATTCTCCCACTCATCTTCCCCAGCTTTTGCGGGATTGATTCCTTCCAAAACTCGTTTGGCAAATTTAAAAGGACTAGCGGTAGAAGCCACCACCGTATATGTTTGATCACCTGTTTTCTGGAGATAATCTTCATATACTTTTACTGCAACTGCTGTATGAGGATCTAAAACATACTCAAATTTTTCATAGATTCTTTGAATAGTCTCTCGCACATCTTCTTCCGAAGCCCAACCAGCTGCCATATCTAGGCGAGCTTTTGTCAGGGTCTCCTCATCTACAGCAAATTCTCCTGTATCTTGCAGTTGTTGGAACCAACTCCGAATTTTCTCCGAGTCCCGGCCTGATACCTCATAGAGAAAACGCTCAAAATTGCTAGAAATAAGAATATCCATAGAGGGGGATGATGTTAAATAAAAAGGTCGATTACGATTATAAATTCCTGTTGCAAAGAAATCAGTTAGAACATTATTTTCATTGGAAGCACAAATTAAGCGGTTAATTGGCAAACCCATGGCCTTAGCATAATAGGCGGCAAGGATATTACCGAAGTTTCCAGTGGGAACCACCACATTCATCTGCTCATCAGGATTGATTTGACCACTTTCCACTCCCTGCAAATAAGCCCAATAGTAATAGATAATCTGGGGTAATAATCTGCCCCAATTGATGGAGTTTGCTGAAGAAAAGGCAATTTTATGGTC
>JAAZLD010000315.1 GCA_012799495.1 Desulfitobacterium sp.
AACACTATTTGCGGCTATTGCTCTTTATATTTTTGGTACTAGCTCCATTAAAGGATTTGCTATTACTTTAGCTATTGGTATCTTTGCCAGCCTCTTTACAGCGGTTACCTTTACCCGAATGATTCTCCATTGGATCGTTGCTATCAATCCTCGTATGAGTACTCGCTGGTTCGGGGTTAGAGAGAAGGATATGGAAAAAATCCGCCAAAGAGGAGGAACACCTGCTGCCCATGCTGCTACTTATGAAGAGGTAAAAGAATCTCTCCCCTTCCATTTTAATGTGGTAAAAAGTAGAGCTATTTGGTTTATTGTTTCAGGAGCTTTTATCATCCTAAGTATTGGCTCTGTATTAGTTCAAAGTCTTAACTTTGGAGTTGACTTTACTGGGGGCAGTATGCTGGATATTAAGTTTAACCAGGCTGTTACCCAGCAAGCTATTACTGACACAATGGACTCCTTAGGTCTTGAAGGAAATACTGTACAGTTATCTGAGGATAATACAACAGCGCTAATCAGAACTTCTGCTTTAGAAGAAGAAGAGCGTAATCAACTTATTGAGGCACTTCGCACTAATGTAGGCGATTTTGATCAGGAAAACTTTAAAGAAGATAAAGTGGGCCCGGCTATCGGAAAAGAGCTAACTGCCAATGCCATAAAGTCTTTGTGCCTCGCGGCCATTCTCATGCTAGCTTATATGGCCTTCCGCTTTAAGTTTTCTTATGGAATTTCTGCTGTGGCAGGCTTACTCTTTACGGTCTTCTTTACTGTTGGGATATTCTCCATATTCAAATGGGAGGTAGATTCTACTTTTGTAGCGGCAATCTTAACTATTTTCGGATATGCCATCAATGATACTGTCGTTATCTTCGACCGTATTCGAGAAAACGAACCTCGCATGAAGAAAAAAGATAGTTTTGAAGATATGGTGGACAAATCTATCTGGCAAATGATGGGTCGTTCCATTAAAACTACAGTAACTGTGGCTCTCGCATTACTTGCAATCTTGCTCTTTGGTGGAGAGTCCACTAAAGGCTTTGCCCTAGCCATGTTGATCGGGGTTATAGCTGGTGCTTATTCATCCATCTTTAATGCCAGCCAGTTCTTAGTAGAAATTAAAAAACGTACTAAAGGTAAGGACAGGAGTAAACCCTCAAAAGCAAAGGCTTAGACCATAGCTACATTAAACAGCAGGGTAAAATAAATACTACACTTGCAGACAAATCGTTATCTAAAGAATACATTGGGTGGAATTTCCTCGCCCAATGTATTTTTTCTTCGTAAAATGAGTGTTATAATATTCTAAAATAATATAGTGCATTTTTTTAGGTTCTGTACTATAATACTTTCTAATAGATATTAAGGAGGAACGGGAATGAGGATGTCAGGTGCGCAGGCAGTAATAGAATGCTTGCGAAAAGAAGATGTGGAGGTTGTGTTCGGATATCCTGGGGGAGCCGTACTGACCCTTTATGATGCATTATATGAATCGAAATTCCCCCATATATTGCCTCGACATGAACAAGGTGCAGCTCATGCTGCTGATGGATATGCCAGGGCAACAGGGAAGGTAGGGGTCTGCATAGCAACTTCTGGACCAGGAGCCACAAACTTAGTAACAGGAATTGCTACAGCCTATATGGACTCTATTCCCATGGTAGCTATTACAGGCCAGGTAGCGGTATCTTTGATTGGCCGTGACTCTTTTCAAGAGGCTGATGTAACAGGAATTACTACCCCTATTACCAAACATAATTATTTGGTTAAAGATGTAAAAGACCTGCCAAGGGTATTTAAAGAAGCCTTCTATATTGCTCGGACAGGCCGTCCTGGACCAGTTTTGATCGATATCGCTAGGGATGTTTTTGCTGCTGAAATTGACTTTGAGTATCCAGGAGAAGTTCATTTGCGGGGTTATCAACCTATTTTTGAAGGGGATGAAGAGATCATCGCTCGAGTTGCTGAAGAAATCAGCCAGGCTCAGCGACCAGTTCTTTTTGTTGGGGGAGGAGTAAACCTTGCTGATGCGGCTCCCTACTTCCGTGAATTGGTAGAATACACTAATATCCCCGTTATATCTAGCTTAATGGGCCTTGGTTGCCTTCCTGATAATCATCCCCAACATTTTGGGATGTTAGGGATGCATGGAACCTATGCTGCTAATATGGCCACCACCCAGACAGATTTGTTGATTGGGCTAGGGGTTCGCTTTGACGACCGGGTGACTGGACTAGTGAAGGATTTTGCTTCTCCTGCTAAAATCATTCACTTTGATATTGATAAAGCAGAAATCAATAAGAATATTGTCGCTAATATTAAAGTTGTAGGAGACTTAAA
>JAAZLD010000316.1 GCA_012799495.1 Desulfitobacterium sp.
AAGGCGGTACATCCCGCTATACCGATAACAGTCATAAAGAAGTGTTTCTTATAACGGAGGATGTTCCGAGCAGTTGCTTTATAAGAGAATTTAAGGCGCTTCCAAATGAAGGGGATATTCTCTAAGAAAATCCTCTTGCCTGGTTTTGGTGCCCTAGGAAGCATTAGTTGGGCAGGTTTTTCTTTTAAAGCTTGGTTACAAACAGAGATTGTAGCTAGTAGAGTGGCAAGGGTCACAGCCCCTGACGTAAGGAGGGCAAAGTACCAGTTAAACTGAGTGGTAAAACTAGGCAGTTCATACATGGTAGTGAAGGCTCCCCAAATTACCGTTGGGAACACCTGAAAACCGATGAGGAGACCCACAATACTACCTATCACACTAGCTAAACCACAGTAAATAATATACTTGGACATAATTCTACCCCTGGTATAGCCTAGGGCCTTTAATGTACCAATCTGAGTTCTTTCTTCCTCCACCATCCTAGTCATAGTAGTTAAGGCTACCAGGGCAGCTACCAGGAGGAAGAAGATAGGAAAGACTTTGGCGATAGCATCGATTTTATCGGAGTTAAAGGAAAAGCTGGCATAACTAATATTAGAATTCCGATCTAAGACATACCATTTACCTGCTTCGATCTTTCTAATCTCTTCCTCAGCCTCGGCTATTTCCTCTTCCGCTTCTTGCAGTTCTTTTTCTACTTTGGCCTTTTCCTCAAAATACTCTTGTTCCCCTTTTTCCAGTTCAGCCTGGTTTTTCTCTAGCTCCCTTTTCCCTTTAGCTAGTTCTTGGCGAGCTTTTTCCAGTTCAGCCTCTCCCTGGGCAAATCCTCTTTCAGCTTCTTGGCGGCCAGCCTCTAAAGCAGCCTTTCCTGCCGCTAATTCAGATTCTTTGGCCCGGATCTCAGCCATGCCAGCTTCATAGGCGGCTAACCCACTATCATATTCTTGGATTTGAGCCAGCACTTCTGGGGGAAGTTCTACACCACTTGCTAAAAGGGCTTTCCCCTGTTCTACATCTTCCCGGACAGCATCTAATTGAGCCTTGGCCTGGGCCAAGTTTTCTTTTCCTTCCTTTAATAGAGCTTCCCCTGCTTGGAGTTCTTTTTCCTTAGCCTTTAGTTCTTTCTCCACCTTTTTCCGTTCTTCAGCGAGAGCGATTTCTCCGTCCTTAAGATCTTTTTCCCCTTGGGCAATTTCTCTTTGAGCATCAGCTAGAGCTTTTTTTCCATCCTGAATCTTTTCCCAGGCCGAGGCTAATTCGGACTCAGCTTTTTCTTTTCCCTCAGCATAATCCTTTTTACCTTTTTCCAGCTCTTCCTGGGCCTCTCCAAGGATCTCGGCAGTCCGCAGTTCGGACCGTTCCTCACCGATTACCTCTAGCTTTTCGACCACATCTTCCACATAGCTTTCATATTCTTCACTGAAAGCTACCATTTCTTGAGCACCCTTTAAGGTTATGTAAAAATCAGTATAAACATCGAGAGCGTAATTGCTTTCATCTACATAAATAACAGTTCCTACTCTACCATTACCAATATTACTGGGCTCCGGTTCAATAGAAAAATAGAAAGGATTGGATACTATTCCCACAACTGTATATTGGTCTGTATGATAGGTCTCTCCCCTATCTTCGTAGTTATCATTTTCTTGGGAAATGGTTAGGACAGCCCCAAGCTCAATATCCTCCATGTTAAGGCTTCGCCCTACAAGACATTCATCTTTCTTTTGGGGGAGCCTTCCTTCCAGAAGTTCCAAACGATTTATAAAATCAGGGCTACCACTTGCCAGTTTCTCTAAGGGAAGTCCATAAACACGGGTAACCATGGTCTGTTCCCCAGTATCCATTAAAACATCCGTTACATAGGCAGGCATAATCTTCTCGATTTCATCCACTTCTTGAAGAGCTTGCAAATCCTCATCCTTAAGGCCCAAGGTTCCTTTGATGAAAATATCCGTCATGTTATTTTCGTCATAGTATTTATCAGCGGATGCATGCATATTGGGAGTAGTGATCATCAACCCTGCTAGAAACCCTACCCCTAAAGCTACTATGGCAAAAATAGCAGCAAACCGGCCAAAGCTCTCTTTGATTTCCCGAAAGATAGTCTTAAAGTATGTTTTATTCACTGCTACCACTCAATCCTTTCTACAGGTAATGGAGTGGCATTTTCTTCGATTTTGGATACTTGGCCATTGCGCACATGGATCACCCGATCCGCCATTTGAGTAATGGCTAAATTATGAGTAATGATAATGACTGTTTTGCCAGTTTCCCGGCAGTTATCTTGTAAAAGCTTGAGAATACTTTTTCCCGTATTATAATCCAAGGCTCCCGTAGGCTCGTCACAAAGGAGGATCTTAGGGTTTTTAGCTATAGCTCTGGCGATAGCCACCCTTTGCTGCTCCCCACCAGAAAGCTGGCTTGGGAAATTGTACATTCTTGCCTCTAACCCTACCTGCTTTAAAGCTTCTCTCGGATCCAGGGGATTGCGGCAAATTTCTGAAGCTAATTCCACATTCTCCACTGCTGTAAGGTTTTGGACTAAGTTATAAAATTGAAAGACAAACCCCACATCATGGCGTCTATATTCTGTTAGCTGGCTTTCAGTGAATTTACTAATCTCATTACCATCTAAGATAATAGTCCCCGAATCACAGGAGTCCATACCCCCGAGCATATTGAGGACGGTGGTTTTACCTGCTCCACTAGGGCCCACAATTACACAGAATTCCCCTTTATTGATCGTAAAGGATACATGGTCCGCGGCTTTGATTTTATGGTCTCCCATTTGGTAATACTTACAAACATCTTTGAATATCACATAATCCTTCAAAAATATACACTCCTTACCATCCAGGCAATTATTATTTCTATTCTATAATAATCTTTTTATTGTAAACTCCTTCTTGCCCCTTTGCAATGGAGATGAGTAGGGGGATAAAAGAGTTCCGAAACGAATCTTATCTATATTATTTTACCCCTAAAATTTAGGTTTGAGCACTTAAATAAAACCACCAATCCCTTTTGAATTGCTGGTTTATTATAGCCAATTTTTCCTCTTAGGATAATGGTGGATGTAAACAGGGCTATTAGCCCTGTTCTACCCGGTTTCTGCCATTGTTCTTTGCTTTGTATAAGGCTAAATCAGCCTTTTTCAAAAGCTCATCTAGGGAATTCTCAGCTGAGGGATACATTGTGGCCACACCTACACTGACAGTAACAATAATGTCAATATCTGATCTTTCATGAGGAATCTTCAGATCCGCCACAGCCTTTCTCAGTCGTTCCCCGATGAGCATTGCTCCACTTTCATTTGTATCCACTAAGATACAGGCAAATTCTTCCCCACCCCATCTAGCAACTAAGTCTGTGGAGCGCTTTAGGTTGGATTTTAGAGCTTGGGCGATTTTTTGTAAGCATTTATCCCCTTGCAGATGCCCATAAAAATCATTGTACTTTTTAAAGAAGTCAACATCTACCATGAGCATGGATATAGGACTTCCATTGCGCCAACTTCTATTCCATTCCACATATAAGTATTCATTAAACCTTCTGCGATTAGCAATCCCTGTTAGCTCATCTATATAGCTATTTTCCTTTTGTAGATCCCGATATTTCTTTTGTTCTAAATGATTCTTGACCCGACCTTTAACGATGGGGATACTAAAGGGTTTTGTTATATAATCCACAACACCTAATTGCAGGGCATATTCTTCATACTTCTTGTCATTTAAGGCGGTTAAGAAAATCACAGGGATATCTCTTGTTTCGGGCATTTCCCTAAGCCTTATACAAACCTCATAACCATCCATTTCTGGCATGATCACATCTAAGAGAATAAAATCCGGCTGATTCTCCCCGGAAGCAATCCGAATAGCTTCTTTCCCGTCTGATGCTGTCATGACACAATACTCTTCTTGTAAGACAGTTTCTAGCAGCTTTAAGTTCAGAAGCTGATCATCCACAATCAATATTTTCGGTTTATCATCCCCTGGACAACCTTTCTGAGCTTGGGGAGAGAGAGGTTTTTCCTCACCCAT
>JAAZLD010000317.1 GCA_012799495.1 Desulfitobacterium sp.
GTACTATATCGGGCTTTCGTAAGGAAGCCCAACTGACCACTTGGCTGTATAAGGTAGCTCGCAATGTTTATAGAATGTGGAAACGAAAAGAAATAGCCACTGAAACAATGGTAGAAGTGACTGATTTAAGGAGCCCTGCTGACCAGGAACCGGAAGAGGTCCTTGCGAGAAAAGAAAACTTGGCATTAACTATAAAAGTGCTGAACAGTCTCTCAGATAGCTATCGGGAAGTACTTTGGCTACGGGACTGGCATGGTTTATCTTATGAACAAATCT
This sequence comes from Desulfitobacterium sp., assembly GCA_012799495.1. GTDB lineage: Bacteria > Bacillota > Desulfitobacteriia > Desulfitobacteriales > Desulfitobacteriaceae > Desulfitobacterium. The sequence goes on from JAAZLD010000317.1 coordinate 277, forward strand.
CGGTAATTACTGGTCGCTCATTATCCTGGGTAAAAGTCACCTTGCATCGAGCTAGATTACAGTTTCGTCAGAGCTATAGGGAAAAGGAGGGGAAGGAATGAAAGGGTTGCCTTGTGAGGTAGTTAGGGATCTCTTACCTTTGTATGTGGAAGAAGCAGTGGAGCCTAAAACAAGAGAATTAGTTGTTGAACATTTGGGAGAATGTTCAAGTTGCAGTGAATTATTGGCGAGGCTCCAGGAGGACGAGCCAGACTTAAGTCAAATTGAAGAAAAAATCCCGGAACCAGATACATTTCGCAAGTGGCATAAACGTTTTCGCCAAGGTATCTTGGGGCTAGCTATTGTATTGATCATAGGTGTTATAGGAGTTGGATTTGCTAGTTATAAAGCGGGAACATTAGCGGATCAAGATAAATATAGTACTCGTGAAGTGGTAAAAGTCTTGGAAAAAGGAGGACTTCAGCTCAAAAAGAGTCGTAAGCCTTTTGTTGCTCCTCAAGAGGCCCTGATAGGAAATATTCGGCCTAAGGTCTATGAAGCCTATGAGGATCTCTGCCAGATATATATTTATGAATTCCCTTCAACTTTAGAGAGAAGAAAAGCCTTAGAGGGGCTTGATAACTCTCTCCAGGAAGAAGAAACACACCCTTTCTCTTTAGAAATGGATGATAGATTTATTCTGACACGAAGTTATGGTTCAAAAAATATGCTCTTAGTGATTTTCTTTGGAGTAACTAAAGATAGTTCTATAGAGGAAATGGAAAAAGTAACATATGTGGCTCCTATCTTAGGGAAAGCTGTCTTTTTCCACTTAAATGGTGGAACTCAGTATGTCTATTACGGTGAAGGAGAAAATTGGAAGGCCAAATATTACGCTTCCTATTATGAGGAATCCTGGATCGATGAAAAAGGTTATCGTCGAAGTGAAGCTCGTACTAATCATTATCCTGTGTTTTCTTTTAAAGGAAATCCAGAAGAACTCTCAGAGTATAGAATTAGTTTTGAACATCATGGGAAGTTAGGTTTTAGTAGTTCGGGGAGCACTGGACAGAGAAATATAGATGAAGAGTTTGCAGATATTTATGGTGGAGATTTGTTTTTAAGAGACAATTATTTTGGGTTTAGTAGCGGCTATTATTATGAAGGAATACCTTGTTCTTTCGAAGCTCAATGGAACGGGGACAAGGAAGAAGAATTTGAACTGGAACTGATTAAAACTAGAACTGTAGAGAATGCCTATGAAGAATAAGAAAGTAAAGTTAGGCAAATGAATAAAAGAAAAGTGTTAGGAGAGTGTAATGGAGAAATTAGCTATTCTAGATAATATTATATTTGATCTGGATGGAACCTTATGGGATGCAACAGATGCCGTGTGCTATTCTTGGAATAAAGCTTTAGAAGAATATTGTCATGAGCAGGGTATTCCGGTGGAGAAACGTACTCTGGAACAAATTAAAGGGGTTATGGGACTGCAAATTCCGGAAATCGGTAGAAAGCTCTTTCCCAATTTTCCGGAAGAATCCCAA
>JAAZLD010000318.1 GCA_012799495.1 Desulfitobacterium sp.
AAACTTGTTAAAAACCCAGCCCTTTCACCAAGGCCTATAGACTGGTAAAATTGAGGGCCAAAGGTCACATAAGCTAATAACTGAGCATTGGCAAGAGCCCAAATGGCGGCCAAAAACCATAAACTCATACTACCTCTAAACTTAGGTCTTGGTTCATTACCAGAACTATCAGGTGTATTACCACCCTGATTTTTAGGCATAGAAAGAGCTAGTATCACTATAAGCAACACTACACCTAAGAATCCGGCAACCCCTTGGAGCATAGTCCTCCAGCCAAGGATTTGTCCCAAAACTCCAAAAAAGTTTGCCGCTATTACAGTTCCTAAAGGTACAGCCATATTAAAAACTCCCATGGCAATACCCATTCTTTTTTGATCAAAAAACATAGTCACTAAAAGAGGAGCAAGGACCACTAAAAAAGTCGCCCCTATTCCGGCAAGTAATCTAAAGGCCACAAAAAGAGAAAAAGAGCCCGCAAAAGAAAAAGAGATAAGTCCAATAATCATTAAGAGTAAAGCCCCGATAATCAGCTTCTTAATATCAAAACGATTGGCCATGTAAGCCACTACAAAGGACAGGAAAATCCCTGGGATAGCATAGGCTCCCATTAAAAGCCCTGCCTGTGAATTAGTAAAAGACACTTCCCTCATCATTTGTTCAAATAATGGGGGCAAAACTTGCAAAGATAAAGCAAAGCACATCATCATAAAAAAGGAAATACCTAATACTACCCATTTATAAGAGTCCTTCACTTGTGTTACCACCCTCATTCCTCCTCCATCAAATCTACCTCTAACTGTAAGTTCATTGAATAGTCTGATATCTAGCATAACCTAGTTAGTTGTAGATAGCAACTATATTAGGGGATAATGAAAGAGGGTACAAAAAAATAATTATATAGTCTGCCTGAAGGAATTCACTAGGTTTTATAGAAATGATAAAATATATGTTCGGGGGGAGATGATAAGTATTATGAAAACTTTCCGTGATCCTGTTCATAATATTATTCATTTTGATAAGGATAGTGAGAATGTATTAATAGAACTTATAGATTCCCCAGAGTTTCAAAGACTTAGACGTATTAAACAACTAGGTTTCTCCTCTTTTACTTATCCCGGTGCTGAACATACTCGGTTTGCACACTCGCTTGGCGTGGTACACTTGACTAAAAGATTTCTTGATAAAATTGTATCTATAAAGGACATTGATAAAAGGTACAAAGATGAACTTCAAGAGTATAGAATGCTTGCTTTAGCGGCAGCTTTACTGCATGATATAGGACACGGACCATTTTCCCATGCCCTAGAAAAGACAACACATATTGATCACGAGAATTGGACTATTGAGATTATTACCGGTAAGACTAGAGTTAATGAAATACTAGAGAAATATAAAGTCGGGTTCGCTGATGAGGTGGCTAAAGTTATCCTGAGAACCCATGAATCAAGAGCAATCGTAAAACTATTGTCTAGTCAATTAGATACAGACAGGATTGATTATCTGCTTCGGGATTCTCTGCATACTGGAGCAGGTTATGGGATGTTTGATTTAGAATGGATGATTAATTGTTTGCGCATTGGCGAGGTTAATGGCGATACAGAAATAGGACTAGATGAAGAAAAGGGTTGAAGTGTTGTAGAGGATTTTGTTATGGCCAGAAATTACATGTATCATCATGTATATTATCATAAGGCAACACGAAGTGCAGAAGTCATTATGGATGGAATATTCAAGCGAGCGGCGGTACTTGCAAAAAATGGAGTTATCGATTTCCCAGAGGACTTAGGTATAATATTAGAAAAGAATGGCGTTGATTCGGATACTTTAAAACATTACCTTAATCTCTCAGAGTATACGATATGGCACTATATATCCAAATGGGCAAAAAGTAAGGATGCTATATTATCAGATTTATGCAATCGCTTATTAAATAGAAATCTCTACAAATCTACAAATATACCAATTGACGATTCTTTTAAGTTTAGTATTAAGGCATATGAAATATGCCAAGAAGAAGGATTGGATCCAGAATATTATGCGGTAGAAGATTCTGCACCGCTTACTTCATATAAAGATCCTTACATCGTGAAGGTTCCTAAAACTAGGAGGAATGGTGAGGAAGATTCTAATATCAGTGAAGCATCTGAACAAATTTTTCTTTTTAACAAAGCCGGAGAAAGTATAGAGTTGTCTAACAAGTCAAAGATAATTAACCAGATCCGTAATGATAATATTTCCATCAAGAGATTGTACATACCCGAGATTGTAAAAAACAAATTAATAGGAGGTCAGGACAATGTTTAAAGGAGAAAGCTATTTGTTAGAAATTCTTACAAGTGTCGGAGATATTAAGGGGCGAAAAAAGTTTCAAAAAATAGTGCACCTTTTAGAAAATAAAGGAATGGAGCCCATATACCGCTATAAATATCACCACTATGGGCCCTATTCCTCAGATTTACAGTTGGAAATAGATCTGTTAGTGCATAAAGGGCTAGTAAAAGAAGAATTCGAAAATGGCACTTATTCGTATAAGATTACAGATAAGGGCACGGAATTCAAAGAAAAAGTATCGGCCTATAATAATATTAACATTGATAAAGATTTGCTAATTAAACTGAACGAAAAAGACGCTTCTTTTCTTGAATTGTTAAGCACATATGTCTTTCTTAGGGATTATGGCCGTAGTGAGGATGAAGCCAAAGAAGAAACACTAAAGCTAAAACCCCATTTAAAAGGATATATGGATAAGGTATTAAGTTTCTACAGAGAAAGTCTACTTAATTAAACATTTCTACTATAAACTGAAATTGACTAATGGGAATCACAGAAGCTCGGACTGACCCCCTTATTTGCAAGACGTTATTTTTTATTAAATATATCAAAGCTTGTAATAACCCCTATGTAACCGCATAGGGGTTATTACTTAATTTAAAAAGTGTTCTTTCGTTTTTAATAATTTTATAAAATAAAACATTTTGAGGAGATAGGAAGCTTTTCGTCTGGCATAACCTAAATAGCTGTAGGGGGCAACTATATTAGTGACTATAACAAAAGGTACGAATAAAATTACTTATCTCCCTTTTGCTTTTAATAAGTTTTGTTGCTGTACTTTAGGGAAAAGAGGATACTATATTTTTACTTACTTATACCCTCTCTTTATCTCAGTAATTAAAAATTACCTTTAGAACCCTTTCAATGTGCCATTTGGTAATATTATGTTCCCTCCACCTGTCTAATAGAACTACAAATCCTTCTTCGTTGATTTTTCCGGTTACACTTCTTTCCAACTCTGCCAAAATATCTGATATGAAGAATAAGCACTGGTCTGAAGGCATAGATTCCGGGAGTAGATTTGCAAGACTCCTTACTTTATTTGCATCTAATACAGGCTTGGCAACTCTTCTACTATCGCTGGATAGATCTCTTATATTAGGATCTTTATTAGAAAAAAGTATCCCATGGCCGGAAGTACTGCCTTGAGGTTGTTTTGTTTCTGTAGCCTTTTCAAAAGTCTTAATAAATATGCTTTGCCCTTCTTCGGAGACCAATCTCAATGTATGGACAACTGCTCCGTTGACATGAGTCTTATTTCCCCTTTTTTCTTTTAAGGTAAGTTTATTAAATGGTAAAGCAACTATACTATCTCCAGGTTTCATCTGTTTCAGTTTACTATTAAATGCAGGATTTTTATAATCTAAAACATCTTTTATATTATTAATAATACCTCGCTTCTCAGGCTTGAAATAGGCGAACTGTTTTAGGTATTCGTAATCTTGAACATTCACCCAAGATACAGAAATAAACTCTGTTCCATGTAACATGCCCAGTAACCCACCCAACATTGATGCTAGCGTATCCGTGTCGGCATTATTTAAGTAGGCCGCTTCCAACAATCCCTGTTGTGGATTTGATGCATATTTTGAAGCTAGATAAATAGCGGCTACCGCCGTAATTGTTCCAGCACCATTTATTTTCCGATCAAAACATCCAAGCTTCTCTAGCACACCACAACCTATATCAAGAGCACCTTTATTCAATCCTTCTTTGGCAATCTCTAGCAATTCTACAGTTTCCATAACAACAGAGTCCCAAATCTCAGTATACTTACTCTTTAAGATCTTCTCAGCAACACCTAACCAATTGTCATAATTTTTAAATCTCGGGATTTCGCTCCATATATCTTTTCTTTTTAGTAATATATCTACTAACTCGCCGTAACCCAAAGTTTTATCAGTTTCAGAGAGGCAAATCAAAGCATCCGCATATAACGTAGCTCCTATCAATGCCCTTGGATGTCCATGCGTTAAAATTCCATTTTGGAGTACCTCTTGTATTACCTCATTTGGAACTTGCTCTTTTCCAAATATATGTGGAAGAATACGCATTGCAACACCATTTCCACCGGCATTAAAGTAGTTTTGAACGTCTCTAGAACCAGCACTCCACGGTATCGTACCCTCTTTCCAATACCAGTAGTTAGGGTATTGAATGGAGCAGTTCACATAACTTTTCTTTCCATCTAGTCTCAATGGATCATTTACATCATAGATATCTTTTTCAATAAAATCAACGGCTTTTATTCCTGTTTCACTGGTTAGAATATGAACATCTTTTTGTGAACGCGTAAAGTGGCATAGCCGGGTTATTCCTCGAGTCTCTATCTCTTTTTTAAATTCCATTATATCCAATCACCTCCCAATTTGCTCCATTTTGTGTTTTGTATAAAGCTTATTATCCATTGGTATTAACTCTGTCAGTTCACCCGTAAAAGAAAGCACTAGCCTACGCCGAGCTCTCGTTACCGCAACGTAAATCAACTTAACTTCTTCACTTAAAGCCTCGTCCCGATCCTCAAGAGCTACTATTCTATCTTGGCTAGGTATCCTATCGGTATTGCAGTACGGAATAAACACACTGTCAAATTCTAGACCCTTAGCGGAATGATAAGTTCCAACCGATATACCAGGGTTGCTATCCCATCCATTCATATCACCATGGAGTTTTTGAGTACGGACTCTTTCCCTCCGAAGCGTTTTAATAATTAAATCAATATACTCACGGGTTCGGGTAAGTATTGCTACTGTTTCGCTTTTCGCAAGAGTAATTGCACTTTGGATAACCCAATCCAACTCAATATCTTCATCATGAAATTCTACGAGAACAGGTTTAGGGCCGGACGCTGTTGGCTGTTTAGGTGCGACTAAATCAACATTTTTTTTGAAGCAAGGTAATTGTGATATGGCAATGGCTAAATCTGCTATCTCCTTACTGTTCCGATAATTCTGATCAAAACGCCATATTTCACCTTTTTTTACTTTAAGTCCAGCGTTTCTCCATGAAATTCTTCCTCCATATATTTGTTGGGCCACATCACCAAAAAAAGTTAGGCTCCCGTTTTCTGGTATAGCTAGTGCTAAAGATTGAAGCATAACAGGGGAAAAGTCCTGGCCTTCGTCAATGACTAATAAAACCTTTTTATCGGGATCAGTTAGTTTGGCTAAATAAGCGGAGCGGAGAATAGCTAATGTTGTTTTTCCGCTACCTGCTGTACCAAGAACCACTAAAATGACCTTTATCGGGTAACGTTAGTACTTCTTTCTGTTTTCCCACGGGTGTTGGTAGTGCCATAATCCATCTAGAGAGAGTAATGGGACTCTCCCTTAACTTAGAAATCGGAGCTCATGGTCTGGCTTTATTGGTAGCCTTAGAATATAAAAAATCCCTGCAAAATGACTATCATGTGGATGGAGATATTATTAGACT
>JAAZLD010000319.1 GCA_012799495.1 Desulfitobacterium sp.
AATTCCTTCTTGCCCAAAAATATCTGTTCCCTCGTGTTTCCGCAAGCCTCTCTCTCGATCTGCACCAAAAGTATCCATATACCATATATCACCAATCACTGGAAAGACATAACGACCTGGTTCAAATAATGGATACTTTAAGAGAATTTTTCGCCGCCAAGCGATCTTTTTTATTTCTTCCTGCGGGATTTGAACCCAGTCGTTTTCCCATGATATTTTTTTAAAAGGAACGCCAATTTTTAGTTGTTGAATAATGTAATGTTGCTCATCCTCCCCTATGGTACTACTAATAGCTAGTAAATCCGCCCACCCTGTTGGAGAGATATCCCTTCCCTCATCCTGACATTCCAGGACCAGATCCGCAGGTAGACTTTGTAAGTAGGGAAAAATATCTTGGGAAATGCGAGGAAGTTTGTGAAGGGCACTCCAGGCAAAGAATCCTATAACTAAGAGAATAAAAACCTTAACTAATAGCTTTAGATAAACTCCTCTAACAGCTCTCTTTTTCATGATACTTCCCTCCCCTTGCATCATATGGGGAGTTAACTATGTCTTAGAAGTATTTTCAATAAATTAAGGAGATGTTGGAGTATAAATAAGTTGGCCTGTTTGGATGGTACTATCTGTAAGCTGATTGTACTCCATAATTTTCTGAACAAGAGTTCTGGTATCTATTCCTGTCCCGGAACCAGCGGCTAATGACCAAAGAGTATCCCCACTTTGAACAACATAGGGCTCATAAATAAGACTATCAACTTTATACATAGTATTTTGCCAATCCCATATAAACCAACTCATTGTGCTAAGAAGGAGCAAAATTAGTATGAATGAAGACAAAACCTGTCTTTGATTCTTTCGCTGGCGAACAGCCCTAGGATAACTGTTCCGATATGTATGGTTTCTTTTATGAGGGCTTAATCGGTAGTCTTTACATTTACTAATAGGAGAACAAGTGCTCATAATACAACCTCCTAAGTGTTCTATTGATAAAGACAGTATCGAACAATAGTTCTCATCGGTAGTATATATTATGAGCGTTTGTTCGTCAATAGTTTTTCGAACATTTGTTTGCGTTATTAGTAATTTAATGATAAAATTATTAACAAATAAGTCCTTAAGGAGGGAGCTGGGTGTATCCTGATTTATCAAAAAGACAGACAGATATTTTAGAACACATAAAAAAAGTCATCCGCGAAAAGGGATATCCTCCATCTGTACGGGAAATCGGGGATGCAGTTGGCTTAATGTCTAGCTCAACTGTTCATGGTCACTTGCAAACACTTGAAGAAAAAGGGTACATACGTCGTGATCCCACGAAACCTCGTGCCATTGAAGTGCTAGATAGCTCTAATTCAGAAGAAAAACAAACTGTACTTGTTCCTATAGTTGGTCGTGTTACTGCTGGACAACCTATATTAGCGCACGAAAATATTGAGGATCACTTCCCTCTACCTAAGGAATTAGTTAATTCTGATACAGTATTTATGCTCAAGGTAGAAGGAGAAAGTATGATCGATGCAGGAATCTTAGATGGAGATCTAATTCTTGTACGGCAGCAAAAGGTCGCCCGTAATGGAGAAATTGTCGTTGCTATGGTTGGTGATGAAGCTACTGTAAAACGCTACTTTAAAGAAAAAACTCTGATCCGCTTACAACCCGAGAATCAATTTATGGAGCCTATATTTTCACAAGATGTTGCTATTTTGGGTAAGGTAATTGGAGTATTTAGAGTTCTTCATTAAATACTCACCAAAAAATACTCACCAAAAAATACTCACCAAAATACTCGATACTTCTAAAAAAACACTTAATACAAAAATATAAGAGTGTAAAATTGCTAGAGTTAAGCTTATTTCATTTAATAAAGGCATAGGGGAAAACATGTTCCCCTATGCCTTTATTATTGGTTTTTATATATTTTGTATTATGTGAAATCGGTGCTAATCAATTTTATATGGAAATTTTCAACTGTTGCTTTTCTTTGTGACGCTCAAAACCCAATTCAATTAGTTTAGTGATTAGTTCTGAATAAGGTAGGCCGCTAGCTTCCCAAAGCTTAGGATACATAGAAATATTGGTAAAGCCAGGAAGAGTATTGATTTCATTGATGTAAATCTGATTATCTTTAGTAACAAAGAAATCCACACGACTTAATCCAGATGCTCCTACCGCTTGGAAACCTCTCACTGCCTGCTCCTGCAACTTTCTAACAACTTCTTCATTTAATTCTGCGGGAATGATTAAACGAGAGCTAGCATCTAAATATTTTGCTTCATAATCATAAAACTCTTTTGAAGGTAAGATTTCACCGGGGACACTGGCTTTGGGCTGCTCATTACCAAGAACACTGACTTCAATCTCTCTTCCTAGAATATTTTCCTCAATAACAATTTTTCGATCGAATTGAGCTGCAAGATCTAAGGCAGAAATCAGTTCATCCTGATTATGGGCTTTGGAAATACCCACACTTGAGCCTAAATTAGCTGGTTTAACAAAACATGGGTAGCCTAAAGCTTCTTCGATATTTAATATAATCTCCTTTTGTCGAGAAGATAAATCTGAGCTAAGAATTGTAAGATACTTAGCTTGCTGGAGACCAGCCTGAGCAAAAACTGCTTTCATTCGATCCTTATCCATTCCTAAGGCAGAACCTAGTACTCCCGACCCAACATAGGGAATATTAGCCATTTCGAATAATCCTTGAATAGTGCCATCTTCTCCATAAGGACCATGAAGTACAGGGAAAATTAAATCAAATTTCCCTCCATTAGGCAGTTCACTACCATCTAGAGATAGAAAACGAGGGTTTTCAGGGTCATGAACCAAGG
>JAAZLD010000320.1 GCA_012799495.1 Desulfitobacterium sp.
AAAAGAGGAGCTCCTCCATATTCCGCATAATCCATCATTTCTGCTATTTCTTTAAGTCCAGGTTTTATTGCTAAGGCACCTAATTTGCGTATGGTATTGGCAGTGATCTTTTCTTTAATCAATTGAAATAAAGCTCCAGCCAAACCTTCCGTAGTTTTCAAAACTACATTCCCCACAAAACCTTCACAGACTACCACATCAGCTCGCCCAAAAGGTAAATCTCTTCCTTCCACATTGCCAATAAAGTTAAGGGAAGATTCCTTAAGGAGAGGATATGTAGCCTGAGTCAACTCATTGCCTTTACTCTCTTCCGTTCCGATATTTAACAAAGCCACTTTTGGGTTTTGAATTCCTAGAATAGATTCCGCATAAATACTTCCCATCATGGCGTATTGAACTAAATGTTCAGCTTTAGCATCGGGATTAGCTCCTACATCTAAGAGCAATTTTCCACCTTCTAAGGTAGGTACTACAGTTACAATAGCTGGTCGCTGTATTCCCTTAATTCTGCCTAATCCAAAGAGAGATGCTGCCATTTGAGCCCCTGTACTACCTGCACTTACTAAAGCATCAGCCTTTTTTTCCTTAACTAATCTGGTAGCCACTACAATAGAAGAGTCTTTTTTCTTTCTTACAGCCTGAGCTGGCGGTTCATCCATTTCCACAATTTCTGTAGCTTCTTGGATATAAACCTTATTAGGAGCATTACCTCCAGGTAAGTATTCCTTAATTCGCTCTGGTTGACCAACTAGGATTACTTCCAAATCAAATTCCTGTACACTACGCAGAGCTCCTTTAACGATTTCTTCTGGAGCATAATCTCCTCCCATAGCATCTACTGCTATTTTCATCTTAATTTGCTCCTTTCCTCTGGGCAGGTTTGTCCAAGGCGAAGACAATCCAATTACCAGCTAAAACAACCTCATCATCGACCTTTGAAGTAATCTCGATCCAATATTTATTATCTTTGTTTTTAACTACTTTTCCATGAGCAGAAACAATTTCCCCAAAATGAACAGGACGCATAAACTTCATATCTACACTACCGGTAACTACGATCTCCGCATCCACTAAAGCAATTGCTAAAGAGTTAGCTTGAGCAAATAAATGATGCCCCCGTGTGACCCGTGCTTTAGTCAATACCATGGATTCTTCTACTTTTAAAACAGTGGTACCCTCTTCACCAATGCGGAGTTCTCGTAATTCTCCGATGAGCTCCGCCTCTCCTAAGGATTTGAGGGTTCCGTAAGCCTCCTTAGCTACTGCCCGGGTTCTTTCCTGAAGTTCTGGAATACCTAGTTCCGCCCGATCTAAGCGTATAGTTGATACACTAACTCCAAAACGCCTTGCTAATTGCTCATCTGTTGAAAAAGGGTTATTTTCGATTTCTTCCCGTAATGCCAGATGGCGTTCATGTTTATGATGTCTTGTCATCTCACTCCACCAACTTTTCTATTTTGTGACCTGGTACCAATATTATAGCTAATGATATTCCTGCTGACAAGGAAATAGTCCTTATAAACAAAAAAAGAAGCCCTTTTGGCTTCTTCGTTTGCTTATTCATCCATGGAAACAACTTCCCTGGCTTTATAATATCCGCAGTTTGGACATAGATGATGTGGCAATTTAGCTTTATGACATTGGGGGCATTCAACGTGGTTTGGTGCAGAAATTTTCCACGTAGCCCGGCGTTTACGTACTCTAGATTTTGAATGGCGACGTTTTGGAACAGCCATGGATTACACCCCCTTTAAACTATCGAATAATTAATCTTCTCGAGGCCACTTTGCTAATGCTGCCAATCGAGGATCAATATCATCTTGAACACAATCACAGGATTTTTGGTTCAGATTTTCACCACAACTGGAACATAAACCCTTACATTGAGGTGAACAGATAAATCTCATAGGAAACTCTAAGATGATTTGCTCATAGATACGCTCCGTCAAGTCAATATCATCTTTATCGAAGATCAGAGCGGTTTCACTTTGTTCTTCTGTTGCTTGAGGAGCATATATCCACTCGTCTTCATAATCTATGTGGACAGGATAGCGAAAAGCTGTTAAACAGCGGTCACACTGAACATCTAGTTCAGACTTAATCTGGCCACGAACTAATAAAGAGTCCCCTGAGTTATCTACTTGAATTTTCACATGTACAGGAGCAACAAAAACAACACCCTCTAACCTCGTTGAAACCTGGGAAAAGTCCTTCTGTAAATCGAAGGTTCCAGTTCCATTTTCAGCACGTCGGATAGCGGCTACATTGATTAGCATCGTTGACCACTCCAATACACAACCATTATTATAGTTGTCATGATTTTCTTTGTCAAGGAAAACTCCTTAACCCCTTTGGGCAATTTCTAATGTATCTAAAGCGATCATTAATTCCTCATTTGTAGGTATAACTAATACACGACAGGTTGCCTCAGGTTTGGATACATCCACTTCTTTACCTCTCACATTATTTTGTTCTGGATCTATATCTACACCTAAATACTCAAGATTCTCAGTAACTTTTAAGCGCATCTCTGGAGAGTTTTCTCCTAAACCAGCTGTAAAGATAATAGCGTCTACTCCCCCTAAGGCAGCGGAATAAGCACCGATATATTTTTTTACATCATGAGAAAAAACATCAAGAGCCAATCCTGCCCGATAGTTTCCTTGATCCCGGGCTTGCTCAATATCGCGGAAATCGCTGCTCACACCAGAAAGTCCTAATACCCCACATTTTTTATTGAGGAAATCATTAACTTCTTCTGATGAAAAATTTTCTTTTTGTTGGATAAAGGATACAACTGCTGGGTCTAAGTCTCCTGAACGAGTTCCCATCATCAAACCTTCCAAAGGTGTAAAGCCCATTGAGGTTTCAATAGATTTACCATCTTTTATCGCTGTAATAGATGCTCCATTTCCTAAATGGCAGCTAATGAGCTTTAGTCCTTCTGTGGGGCGATTCAAGATTTTTGCAGCCCTTTGGCTAACATATTTATGAGATGTTCCATGGAAACCATATTTCCGGATTTTGTATTTTTCATATAATTCATAGGGCAATCCGTAAAGGTAGGCATGGGGAGGCATGGTTTGGTGAAAGGCAGTATCAAAAACCGCCACATGTGGTACATTTGGCATTAATTCCTGGCAAGCTCTAATTCCTGCAATATTGGGAGGATTGTGAAGAGGTGCCAGTTCAATACACTCTTCGATAGCTGCCATTACTTCATCGTCGATTAACACGGAACTGGCAAATTTCTCACCACCATGTACTACACGATGTCCCACAGCACCAATCTCATCTAAGCTATTTACTACCCCATATTCAGGATTAACTAAAGCATCCAATACTAAGCTAATCGCTACACTATGGTTGGGTATTTCCGCTGTGATTATCTCTTTTTCCCCACCATCAGGACGGTGAGTTAAAACCGCTCCAGGAAGCCCTATCCGCTCTACTAACCCCTTAGCAATCGGGTTTTGATTATCCATATCTAGTAATTGATACTTCAATGATGAACTTCCACAGTTAATTACAAGAATCTTCATTTACTTTACCCCCTATTTTCTTTTCCACCAACTGTTCAATATTTCCGCACTTTTTAAGTGTTATTGCGAGGGTTAATTAAAAGTCTCCATTAGGTACAAACCACCATCAAAACCTTTAATAAACTACACTTTTCCAGCACTTTTTTCACTTTTATTCCCGGAAATTCGAAAAAACACCCTAATAAGTTTAGCATATCTGTTTCATTTTTTAAATGCTCTAGAGTGAAAACATCCAATTTCAGACAATTGTGATTTTAGATATTGATTTTTTCCTTCTAGATACTCTCTATTACTCATATATATCTTCGAAGAAAGGCTGGTGAGATATGACTTCTATAATACGCATTCTCCCCTTTTTATTTTTGGCTTTATCAATGTTCTATTATCCCCAAGAAGTTGTGAATTCAGCCAGCAATGGTCTTCAATTATGGTGGGAATATGTAATACCTGCTCTATTACCCTTTTTTATTCTTTCCGAACTACTCTTAGCTTCTGGCTTTGTCCACTTTTTGGGCGTAATGCTGGAACCTTTGATGCGTCCCCTTTTTCGTTTACCAGGGCAAGCTTCTTTTGTAGTTGCCATGAGCTTTACCTCCGGAATTCCTATCGGGGCTATCTTAACAAGTAAACTTCGCAATCAAAAAATCTTAACCCAAGAAGAAGGGGAACGACTTTTAGCCTTTACTTGTAATCCCAGTCCTGGTTTCATGTTTGGAGCTGTAGCCTCCGGCATGTTAGGAAGACCTGAATTAGGTATTGTAATAGCTGGCTCCATCTACCTAGCTAATCTCCTTGTAGGAATTGTCTTCCGCTTTTATCGTGTATCAGAAACTAACCGTAATTCCTCTCTTTTTCCTTCACCTAAAATAGCCCTTAGGGAACTTCAGAAAGCCCAAAGAGCAGACTCTCGACCCTTTGGAAAATTATTAGGAGATGCTGTTAAACAAAGTATTAATAATATTTTGATGGTAGGAGGGTTTCTCGTCTTTTTCTCCGTTTTTGTAGGATTGTTAGAAAAACTGAAGATTACCTATGCCTTAGGCTATCTTTCTCAGAAATTCACTGGTGGATTCCTTTCTTTTCAGGAAGTATCAGCCCTAGTAACAGGTTTCCTAGAAACCACCTTAGGCTGCGAAAGTGTCATATCCTCATTTACAACCTTAGATCTTCAAATAGCTATCCTAGTAGGAATTTTAGGCTGGGGTGGCCTCTCCGTCTTTGCCCAGGTAGCAAGCTTTAGCAGTACCACAGATCTAAAATTTGCCCCATTTGTCTACGGCAGAATTCTCCAATCTCTCTTTGCAGTAATCCTTAGTCAACTCTTCCTATCTTTCATAGAAATTCCTGTCTTCCAAATCCACCTCCCAGCAGAATTCGGCTTCTGGGAAAGCTGGCAACTAAGTTCCTGGATCTTCTGCTTCACCATGTCCATCCTATTGATCTTAAGTCTCAGTATGAAAGTCATTAAAAGACGCTAACAAACCAACTCTGTACTGAATTTGATACACTGTACCCGGCCACTGACCCATAAGCGTAGCAAATTATACATAAGTGAACGATTCCGCCACGCGTCGAGTGAACGTTGTATAATTTGCTACACGACCCCAAAGTCACGTACCCTTTGCATGTAAACCACAGCATGTAAACCACAGCATATAACCCACAAGCGTAGCAAATTATACATAAGTGAACGATTCCGCCACGCGACTGAGTGAACGTTGTATAATTTGCTGCTCGACCCAAGAGTCACGTACCCTTTGCATGTAAACCACAGCATGTAAACCACAGCATATAACCCACAAGCGTAGCAAATTATACATAA
>JAAZLD010000321.1 GCA_012799495.1 Desulfitobacterium sp.
ATTGAACCTTATAGTGAGGAAAATGCTGAATATCTCTATAGTCTTTTTGGTAAGGATAAAATCAAAGTAGTAGAAGGGGAACAAGCTATCCTTTACGATCTAGCTGTTTCCAGCGGTGGAGGAGTTAGCCCTGGTTATAATCCAGATGCCCCTGATGCTCCTACTGGAGAGTCTCTAGAGATGGCCACTACTGATGCAGAAATAGATCCTGCTGCTCAAGATGGGGATATAGCAGTGGATGCAGATTTAGTATCTGCTCAAGATGATGCAGCTGAAAGTGCTACAGCTGAATCCTCTTCGAATAATGTACTGTACTATGTTCTCGGAGGGGCAGTAGTCCTTGGAGCAGGTGCTTTTGGTGCTAGAAAGCTCCTTTCCCAAAAGAAATAAGGCTGTGATTACCTAAAAAATTGAAGAACAGTCTTAATAAACATTGTAAAATCCGGAATAAAGCTTTTAGAAAAAGGTTTAGAAATGGGCTAGCCGGAAATACTTGTAAGGAAAAAACAGATGGAGTGATAAATATGCAGAAAAAATTAGCAATAGGTATTCTGGCGGTGGCTCTCTTACTTACTGGTTGCAATGATAGTACCCAGGATCAAAACATCCCTAATAACACCCCTAGTCAAGGAACTGATTTACCAGGGAAGGTAGAAGATGAAAATCAAGGGAAAAATACTGAGGAAAATAACCAGAATACTCCTGCCTTAGGTAAAATTCATGTAGGGGATGACTTTAGTAAAGTAGAAGAGCTTTTAGGGAAGGATTACAAGGAAACCTTCCATGAAGAGCCGGGGCATTTTACGGAAGCCTGGTATCATCGTGAATACTCTCAAGGGCTAACCCTAGTGGTGGGCAAAGATTCTAACAAAGTACTGGAAATCGATGCTTTATCCCCTGACTATCCTACTAATCTAGGGATTAAAGTGGGAGATACTGCCGAAAAAGTTGCCCAAGTTTATGGAGAAAAGTATAAGTTAATGGAAAGCCGCCATGGAGATGGCCAAGTAGAAGGCTTTTATATGTTGGAAGATGGTCTGGTCATGATCTTTGATTATAACAAGGATGACGACCAACTCATCAGTACAGATGTGAAGCCTGACTCGAAAGTAGAGTTGATTCGTTTGACCAAGGACGAGTTTTTAGACTAAACAGCTTCTACTATTAGAAACATAAATACCTACAATTAAATTCCTATAATTAAAATATAAAAAATTAAAATGCCTTATGAGGGCCGTTGCATGGAAGTGATATCCTCCTAGCAGCGGCCTTCATTGAACTTTTGCAGCATTTAGCCAGTTAAGGGTGAGCGAGATGTTCATCAATTACAAAATATGTTAAAATAGAAATGCAAACTTCGGACATGGGTTAGTGTTTTAGGGAGGTATTGGTATGTCAATGCCGGATCCAAATAAGAAGTATACTTTTAAAGACTATCTTACATGGCAGGGAGAAGAGCGTTGGGAAATCATAGAGGGAACACCTTATCTGATGACTGCACCTTCTTGGCAGCATCAAGCAGTATTAGGTAGTTTGTTAAATCAATTTTATAATTTCCTAACAGGAGGCTCATGCCAAGTCTTTACCTCGCCTTTTGATCTTAGACTCCCTTACCAGGAAGAAAAAGATGAGGATATAAGCAATGTTTTCCAGCCTGATCTGGTGGTTATCTGTGATAAAAGCAAACTTAAAGGTACTGGCTATGTGGGAATACCAACTTTAGTTATCGAAGTATCATCTCCATCCACGGGGAAGATAGATAAAATATTAAAGTTTAATGCTTATGAAAAAGCTGGTGTATCCGAATACTGGATTGTAGAACCTACTGATAAAACAGTCTCCGTATTTACTTTGCAAGAGGATAAGGGCTATGGTAGGCCCCAAACCTATTCCGAGGATGATACAGTGAGTGTAAATAGTTTTCCTGAGTTAGAGATAGATCTGAAAAAGGTGTTTCAAGACATTTAAGGAGTATTTGTGGAATCATAGACCCCTCACCCTTGGTGACAGGGTCTTTTTTTACTGTTTTTACAAATAACCTAATGGTAACTTCATAGTGAAGGTGCTTCATCGTAAGGAGCCTTATATTAAATTACTTCACTATAAGTAGCTTCTCTGATAAAAGTTTACTATAGATCCTATGACTTCTATTAACAATACGTATTTGTCTAAAAGGAAAGAAAAAGATATTATAAAATATAATGGAAATTTTGCGAATAATGCAAAAAAATGAAACTATTTATTACAGAAAGGCGGCTGGAGTATGAGTGAGATTAAGTTGCCAAGCCAATTTGAGAGTTTTGGCGATGCTCGTAAGCAAGGATTTATTGCAGTGAAAAACTTAAAAGAACAGGGCAAGAAAGTTGCCGGGGTATTCTGTACCTATGCCCCAGTAGAGCTTGTTCTTGCAGCAGGGGCTGTGCCTATCGGACTTTGTGCCTTTAGTGACGAAACCATACCTGAAGCGGAAAAAGAATTACCCCGCAATCTCTGTCCTTTAGTTAAGTCCAGCTACGGTTTTGCCATCACTGATAAATGTCCTTATATGTATTTTTCCGATCTCATGATTGGTGAAACCACTTGCGATGGTAAGAAGAAAATGTATGAGCTCTTAGGAGAAATAAAGAATCTTCATGTTATGCAGCTTCCCCAAACTCAAGAGGACGAAGCTTCCCAGGAGCTTTGGTATAAAGAAGTTTTGCGCTTAAAGGAAAGAATTGAACGGGATTTTGGAGTAACCATTACTGATGAAGATATTAAACGAGCTATTAAGCTAAAAAATGAGGAGCGGAAAGTTCTCAAGGAGTTCTATGAGCTTAGTAAAGCATGCCCACCTCCCATTACCGGCTCAGAGCAACTGAAAGTCCTTTATGGTTCTCAATTTAAATTCGATCAAGAGGCTAAAATTCAAGAAATTAGAGAACTCATCGAGAAAATTAAGGCAGATATGGCCAATGGTGTGGAAAATGTTTCGAAATCTGCCAAACGAATCTTGATTACTGGCTGTCCGTTGGCAGGTGTAACTGAAAAAATCGTGAAAGCTATCGAAGAATCTGGTGGTGTGGTAGTAGCTTATGAGAACTGTATTGGAATTAAGCCTATTGAGAACTTAGTCGACGAAACAATGGATCCTTACAAAGCTATTGCTGATCGTTATCTGAAAATCGGTTGTTCTGTAATGACACCTAATAATAACCGCTTAGAACTTCTCTCTCGCCTTGTGAAGGAATTCAAAGTAGATGGAGTTGTGGAAATGACTCTCCAAGCTTGCCATACTTATAATCTAGAAACTGCCACCATTAGAAAGCATCTCCAAAAAGAAGATGTACCCTTTATCAGTATCGAGACAGACTATTCCACATCAGATGTTGCTCAGCTGAAAACCAGACTGGCAGCCTTTTTCGAGATGCTTGCATGAAAAAGATCTTTATCGGTATCGACTCAGGTTCAACCACATGTAAATCTGTGGTGATGGACGGGGATAGGATTCTCGATACTTTGGCCATGAAGACTGGCTGGAATCCCAAGATTTCCGCCGAGGAAAGTATGGCCATCTTAA
>JAAZLD010000322.1 GCA_012799495.1 Desulfitobacterium sp.
CGATGTTTGTAACAACCCTTATCATCAAGAATCCCCCGGGCAGCTGTTTCCGACAAGTAAGGGTCAATTACAACTACTTTTCCACCATTGGCTTTAGCCTGGGAAACATAGCGCATCTGAGGTACATAGGTCCAGGCAGGGTTTCCACCCCAGATAATTATCAATTTAGAATTGGCCATATCCGCAGGGTGAGGCTTCTTGCAGGCACCATAGCTTAGTAATAATGCGTCAATACCTGCTGCATTACATAAAGATAACGAACCGGCCATAAAAGTTACATAACCGATACTACGAAAAAACCCCTCTACAGAGTTGTTCAGCAAGCCCACATTGCCGAAATTTTTCGCAAGACATACGGAAAGGAGATTTCCTTCCTGCTCTTTAATACCGATAAGTTTATTAGCTATTTCACTTAAAGCATGGTCCCAACTGATTCTTTCCCACTCACCGGAGCCTTTGCTCTTTTGTTTCATGGGATATTTTAGACGCTTCTTAGAATATTGCATACTCAGGTATGCATACCCTTTAGGGCAAATAGCGCCAAGTGTGTATGGATCATCCTTATCCCCGGTAATGCCAATAATTCGTCCTTCATCGGCAACAGTCTTAATATTACAATTACAGCAGTCCCGGGGGCAAACATTGCTATATATTTTTGGCACATTATCACCTTGCCTCTTGTACTTTTTTTACTTGATTGTTATAGCATACTTTTTCCGAATAATGAGTTGGAATGAAATTCCAACTCATTAAACCAATTCCTAAGTTGTGCCATGGGGACAGGTCAATTGGCACGTCGCGAAAGCGTGCCAATTGACCTGTCCCCATGGCACACCCCCCTGGCTCACAAAAAAAGACCGTTGCTCTGACTTCTTTAGTCCTCATAGCAACGGTCCTTTTAATTGATGATTTAAATACTTTATTCTTCTATTATTTATTGTGCTTGCTCTAAAGCATTGTTAACAGCTTCTTTAATGGCGTTAGAAGATAAAGTAGCTCCTGAAACATCATCTACATCTGTGGATTGGGCTTCTACAATCTTGCCTGGTAAAGCATTGATTGCATTTGTACCAATTCCATCAGTTTCGTTGTGTTCAACAACTTCTACCTCAGTGATTTTGCCATCTTCAACAGTAACGGAAACTTTCAATCCTTCACTAATTCCTGCATCACTTGTTCCCTCATAGGTACCATCGTTATAGGAAACGTCAGCCGCAGGAGTTTCAGTAGAACCTTCTGTTTCTTCATTATTTGCTGGGGCTTCAGTACCTGCAGGTGTTTCTGTGTTAGCAGGTGTGTCGCCGTCTACTGAAGTCGCTCCACAGCCGGTAGCAACAGCCAATACTAAACCAAGTGATAAGGTTAAGAGTAATTTTTTCATTTCTAACTCCCCTCTCATTCTGCTCTATATATTTTTTAAGGGTTACGTATCTTGTGGATGTTCCCTTAATTCATCCACAATAAGCAAGCACAAAAGATATTATATACCTGTTCAAATTTCAATTCAAGAAATAAATTCTTATTAATAGTTAATAAATTAATATATTTATAGGAATATCTAGGCTTTTTTTAAGTTTTTACCAACCTAGTGCTATTGTAGCGAAGTAAGTTTTGCTGCATGAGCTCCAGCTCTCCGACCCCAGTGAACTGTTCCTATAATAGCGGTACCAGAACCAGGATAATAATTGCCAATCCAGCCACCAGCATTAAGACCACCAGCATAGAGGCGAGGAATTACTTCACCATTGACCCCAATAGCTTGAGCATTGGTATTGATTTTTACTCCACCGAGAGAACCCAGGTTGAAAGATACGTTTTTATAAGCGTAGAAGGGGCCATTAATGGGTTTTAAGCCATCCACACGATCAAACTGAGTATCTTTACCACCATTTTTCATATCATTATTCCAGGCATTGAGGGTAGCTGCTAAATTAGCGGCATCCACGTCGATGAGTTTAGCTAGTTCTTCGATGGAGTTTGCTTTGATTACCACACCATCTTCTAGATCTTTGGCCAGGGTCTCTTTATTCCAAGGAGAAGTTTCTGCTTCTAAACTACTTTCCCCAAAAATCATATAGGTTGGGCCATTGAATTGTTTTTCTTGTTGGAAGATTGCCCGATAGTGATAAGCATATGTGGCATCTTCGCATACGAAACGACGACCTTTTTTATTGACGATAAAAGAAGGGAAAACAGGTACACGATTATCTGTGGCGGCACCGGTTTTACCGCAGAAGTCAATGGTACCTCCGAAACCGCAAACAGCAGCCCCGATTTCCATGGCCATGCGGATCCCATCCCCAGTATTCATGGGGGAGCAGAGGCATTGTTGGCTAGTTAGATCCCAGTATTGTTGGGGACTCATGTCTTTAGCCATTTCCACATTGGTGTCAATACTAGCAGTAGCTAAGATAACTCCCTTTTTAGCCTTCACATAGATTTCTTGATCTTTTTGTTTGGCCACTACTCCGATAACTTCACCTTGCTCATTTTTCAAAAGACGAGTAACAGTTGTTTCATATTCTATTTCGGCACCTTTGGCTAGGGCATTTTCCAGGAGAGCTTTGGTAAGAACTACTCCTTGGCCAGAACCGCCCCCACCTTCATAAACATGAATCCGATCAGCAAATAATTCATCATCTACATAAGGAATGTGAGAGTGGCCATAAACG
>JAAZLD010000323.1 GCA_012799495.1 Desulfitobacterium sp.
CCCCATCATGAAGCACAATAATTAAATCAGCATGTTCTACTGAACTGAGACGATGAGAAGAGATAATCGTAGTTTTATTTTTACGGTTATTCTTTAGTTCTTCTAAGATTTGCTTTTCCGTTTTTGCATCTACTGCCGAAAGTGAGTCATCTAATAAGAGGATATCTGGATCAAGAAGTAAGGCTCGGGCAATTGAAATTCTTTGTTTTTGACCTCCGGAAAGAGTTACCCCCCGGTCCCCCACAAGGGTTTCATATTGCTCTTCAAAACCAAGAATATCCTCATGGATAGAGGAGATTTCCGCAACTCTATACATTTCTTCCTTGGAGGCATGAGGCTTCCCTAAGCAAATATTCTCAGCAATAGAAGTAGAAAATAGAAAATTCTCTTGGGGAACATAACCAATGGCTGACCTGAGGGTATCTAAAGGAAGATCATAGATGGAGTCTTTTCCGATCCGAATATCACCCTTTATACCATCAAATTCCCTTAATAAGAGGCGGAAAAGTGAAGTTTTCCCACTTCCTGTTTTTCCCACAACCCCTAAGGTTTCTCCCTTTTTCAGGGTGAAGTGGATATTGCGAAACTGGGAAGAGCTTTGCCCTGGATAAGTAAATTCATCTACCTGAAAAATTATGTTTCCAGAAGGTTTGGGTATGGCAAAAGCAACTTTTTTATCGCTCTGGATAGCAAATCTATCTTGAACATCAGATTTCTCTTTTAACAAGGTTTTTACCCGATCATAAGAGGCTCTTCCCCGCTCCATAATATTGAAAAGCCAGCCAAAGGCTAACATAGGCCAGATAAATTGTCCTAGGTAAAGGGAAAATTGAGTTAATTGCCCTATTGTAAGCTCTTTATTTACTATTTCCCAAGCTCCAAAAGCCACGGCCAGGAAATAAGATACCCCCACCAAGAGCATAATTGTGGGGTCAAATAAGGCATCAACTTTGGCTACTGCTTCATTTTTCTTCACTACATCTGTAGATAATTTTGTAAATGAAGCTATTTCCCCTTTTTCCCTACCAAAGGCCTTAACTACTCGAATACCAGAAATATTCTCCTGGACTTTATCATTAAGATCCCCAAAGGCATCCTGAGCAACAAAGAAACGTTCATGAAGGAGGGTTCCATAATAACTAGAAATCCAAGCTAAAAAAGGCATGGGCAATAAAGTAATTAAAGTGAGCTTCCAGCTAATAAAATAAGCCATGGTGAAGATCACAATACCACCAGTGATTACAGAGTCCACTAAGGTTAAGACACCCATACCTGCGGTTATTTCAATGGCTTGAATATCGTTAGTAGCATGAGCCATCAAATCCCCAGTTCGATGGCGCTGATAAAAACTAGGGGACATTTTCGAAAAATGTTCGAAGAGCTGATTCCGTAACAAACGACTTAAACGGGCTGCGGCACCAAAAATCAGCATCCGCCACATATAACGTAGAAAATAAGCTAAAATTCCAATAGCCAGAAGGGAGAAAAGCCAAAAGAAGAGCTCCTCCTTAACTAAAGTACCTCCAGTAATACCATCTACTACTTTTCTAACTATGTAAGGAGGGTACAAATTGATTATTGCTAATATTATTAAAGACAGAGTACCAATAAGGTAGCTCCATTTTTCTTTCTTGAAAAACCACAATAAATCTAGAAAAAGGCCCATATTTTCACCTCATTCACATGCTGACTCAATTATAATAGCATATTTAAAGATGATAAAATACGTTAAAAAGTAAAAAAACACCTGCCGTCCATAAGCAGGTGTTTTTTCCATTGTTACGCATGCACAAAAGTGCTTCTCAATGTCAGCTCAATATAGATATTAGAAGATAAAAAGAAATTTGTCAAGAAATCTTTCAATGATTTTTCTTTACTTGCTAAAGAGGAAAGTTTTATAGAGGAGAGTTTTTGCATTTTCCAGGGGAAGAATAGATAAGAAGGATTTGCCTAGAGGAAGTAGAATATAAGGTATAAAAGTTAAAGGTTTTATCTTAATTACATGTTTCTACTGGTTTAGAGATTATGATTCATAATTATATTTAAAGGAGGATTCTTATTATGGCATTACCACCCTTTATACAACATTTAGAAGAGTATGATCCCGTTTTTGCCCAGGAAATTGAGAAAGTCCTCAATCTCGCAATGAAGGAAAACTCTCTTGATCCTAAGACAAGAATTTTAATTTCCTTAGCTTTAGATGCAGCCTGTGGAGCATCGGAAGGGGTTGCTAGCTTAGCTAGACAAGCCCGGGAGATTGGTGTTTCGGAACAAGAAATTGCTGACACATTGCGTC
>JAAZLD010000324.1 GCA_012799495.1 Desulfitobacterium sp.
AAATAAAGCTGCCCGGTGAGAAATGGATTTATCACCAGGGATAGGAAACTCTCCTTTGATTTTTTGGACCGGGCGAAAGTAACTATTTTTTCCTTTTTTCACTTGTACCCTTACCTCCGGCTTAAGACTTGCTCGCGAACTTTTTGTGCTTTCATAAAAGTTTCAATAAGTTTTTCACCTTGACCATCCTCAATGAAACCTCTTATTTCCTGTAGTTTTTCTTCCCAGATATCTAGGGAAGATAGTACTGCATTACTATTCCGTAATAGAATATATTTCCACATTTCCGGGCAACTATCTACCAATCTTGTAATATCCCGAAAGCTTCGTCCAGCTAATTCTAAAGGTTTTCCCTCTCCATATCCTTCCGCTGCCGCTAAAGCTAAAGCTAAAGATAAAACATGGGGAAGATGACTGACCATTGCTACTTCCTTATCATGTTCCAAATCCTGGCGAAAAATTACCCGAGCACCTACCCTCTGAAGTAACTTGGTAAATTTATCCACCACTTCTCGAGGGCATTGGGGGTGGGGGGTAATCACATAGGGATAGCCTTCAAAAAGCTTAGGATTAGCCTCTTTAAAGCCCTGTTTTTCCGAGCCAGTCATAGGGTGGCCTCCTATAAAAAATACATCTGATAATTTCAGGGCAGTTTGACAGATTTCCCCTTTAATACTACCTACATCAGTGATAAGTGCCCCAGCTGGAACACGCTGAGCAATACGGGCAAAAGTCTCCGTTAAAACAGCAATAGGCGTAGCCAAAATCACTAAATCAACGGGTAAGAAATCAGGCTCCTCTGTCCATCCTTTTTGAATCCAGCCTTTTTCCAAAGCCATTTTGAGACTATTTTCATTACGCTCTACAGCGGAAACAGACCAACCAAGTTCTGTTAAGGCCCCTGCCCAAGAACCTCCAATAAGGCCAAGACCGATCACACATGCAGCTGGCTGACTTTCCTTCTTCATTTTCGTCAAGCTCCCTTCACCCTTCTACCAAGGGCTGAAGCAAGAACTCTTATCTCTTCCATCATAGATGCAAAGTTTTCGAAGGTAAGAGATTGTTTTCCGTCAGATAAGGCCTTTTCTGGTTGGGGGTGAACTTCGACAAGAATTCCATCTGCTCCTGCAGCAATAGCTGCTTTCGTCATAGAGGAAACAAGATCCCAACGTCCTGTACCATGGCTGGGGTCTACAATGACTGGTAAATGTGATAAAGATTTCAGAGCCGGGACCATACTCAAATCCAGTGTATTTCTAGTGTAATTTTCAAAAGTACGTATACCCCGTTCACAAAAGATTACTTGGTAATTACCACCATCCATAATATACTCAGCTGCCATCATCCATTCTTCTAAAGTAGCTGAAGGTCCACGTTTAAGCATTACAGGCTTACTAGATTTGGCAACTTCTTTTAATAAAAAGAAATTCTGCATATTACGAGCTCCAATTTGCAGAATATCTGTATACTCAGCAACAAGCTCTACATCTCTAACATCTACTACTTCAGTGATAATTTTAAGGCCTGAGGCTTCCCGGGCTTCAGCCAATAGTTCAAGGCCTTCCTTTCCCAAACCCTGAAATGCATAGGGGGAGGTCCGAGGTTTAAAAGCCCCTCCTCTTAAAAATGTGGCACCAGCCTTCTTTACAGCATGAGCAGTCTCCAAAATCTGTTCGCGACTTTCTACACTACAGGGCCCAGCCATAAAGTGGATTTCCTTACCACCTATTTGATGTTCTCCTACTTGGATAATTGTGTCTTCTTGTTGAAATTCACGACTAACCAATTTGTAAGGTGCCAAAATCGGAACCACCCTTTCCACCCAAGGCAAAGCTTCTAAGTCAAGAGCCTTTAGACGTGAGCGATCTCCTACAGCACCCATGATAATCTTCTCTACACCTTGAGAAAGATGGATCTTAAATCCTTCCTGGTCGAGCCTCTCACTAATCTCTTGAACTTGGTCTTCTGTTGTTCCTCTTTTTAGAACGATGATCATTAAAAACGCTCCTTCCTACCATCCTACTTCTTTATAAAAACTCACCTTGTGGTGAATTTTGGCTAAAATGTAATTCTAAAATGCAATGTTAAAAATGCAATATATTAATTGAAAAGATCTGGCCGTAAATTAACTGCCTCCCGTAAATAAACAGGCTGAATTTCATCCCGTTCAAGGGATGATTCTACATGAAGTAAAACCCGGATACAACGAGGTAGAGATCCGGGTACAGGGATTTCATTAAGAGAAAGCATAGGAACCCGATCCCAACCTATTTCCCGCGCACCTACCGCCGGAAAAACTGCGTCCAAATCTTTCGTTACTGTAAAAATTGCACTAATTATATCTTCCACATCCAAGTTATTTCTCTCCATAATCTCCTTAAGAAGTTCCTTGGTTGCCTGCAAAATCTCTTCTCGTTCATTATTTTCAACGGTAATAGCTCCGCGAATACCATGAACTCTTTTCATCCTTGCCATCTCCTATTCTGCTACTTATTTTTGTGTTCTTTAGGAACAGCACGATGACCTAAACCTACCGCCACTTCATCTAGGTGCAACAAACCAACACCAAAGAAAACTGCCACCGAAAGATGTTCACCTCGCCGAGCAATTCCAATTTTGCCCCCTATATTCAGCCCCATAGCCTTAGCCATGATCTGACTAAGAGCTTCTCTTGTAGCACCTGCTACCGCACCTTCATCACTATGGGTCTCACGAATAACCCCTTCTCTTTTTGCTGCTACAATAGCTCTTTCAACAATCCTCTTTATTGCCGTAAGATATTCCCCACCATAATCTACAGCCACAGTATGAATACCTTCCCGGCCAAATATTTCTTTAAGCTGAGATTCTTCTTCTCGACTTTCAGCCATAGCCATACGCAAGGCAGCTGTTGCCACTTTTTTACTATCTGCGATCATAATATACATCCTTTCCAGAAATCTTAGGAGGTTTGCCATTTAATATACCTAGGCCATTTAATATACCTAGAATATACTTAAAAATAAACCTGAAAAAGGCAACAGAAAAGACACCCCACGGTGTCTTTTTACCATTTCACCGTTCTACCATCCTTCCCTTCTTCACTTTTTAGTAGTACCTAAAACTTTAAAATTATACCATCCTACAGAAAATTAGTTAAATATCATTATAAAATGTACCACATTTATTTACAAGTTATATTTTCCTGTTTTATTTTGCCACCCTTAAGGTTATCACATTACCTTCGACTAATAAAACCTGGTTAATCTGTGGTTCAGAAAGTTCCTTACTAGTAGCAATTATGTTTACCTGTACCAAACCATTGACATAGGAACCATCCAAATAGAGATCTCCTTCTTCCACAGCAACTTCCAGTTGACCCTGTGCTAAAGTACCCAACACTTTATCATTTTGCACTACTTGTACGGGAGCAGCGGGAATTCCTTGGAGGACTAGTTGGTAGGTCTGAGGGGGATTTTCACGGATTAACTTTGGTGTTACCGTTACAGAAACAGGAGTGCTATCAAGAGAAGGAGCCTCAATGTTTTGGGCAACGGAAAGATAA
This sequence comes from Desulfitobacterium sp., assembly GCA_012799495.1. Classification (GTDB taxonomy): domain Bacteria; phylum Bacillota; class Desulfitobacteriia; order Desulfitobacteriales; family Desulfitobacteriaceae; genus Desulfitobacterium. Next base: position 3,545 of record JAAZLD010000324.1, read on the forward strand.
AAATTAACCGGATCTTTAGCTAACCCCATTCCCATCTGTGCTAAAACTAAAAACACAGTAGCTAAGACCACAGTGCGAATTAGAAAATTTTCGATTCTCTCTAAAGGATTTACCTGCTTAAATTTAGATCTTTTTTGCCTTCTAGATGACCACCGGCGCATAAACCTCACCTCTTGATCAGTTTATGCAGACTATCATTAAGTCAGACCCCTTTTATCTCCTAAAACAAACTCTACCGCAGCCCTACCTGCACGATATCCCATTGAGAAAGCAGCTTGCAGATTATAACCTCCAGTAATTCCATCAACATCTACTACTTCTCCTGCCCAATAAAGACCCTTGATTTTTTTTGAAGCCATAGTTTTAGGGTCGATCTCTTTTACATCTACTCCGCCAGCTGTAACGATAGCACCAGCTAAAGATAAGGTCTCCTTTACTTGCAAAGATAGCCTCTGTAAAAGATTCACTAACCTTTTTCTTTCTTCCCGAGTTATTTGGTGGACCACTTGTTCTGGAGAAATACCTGATAGTTTTATAATTACTGGTATGAGGCTTTTTGGTAATAATTCATCTAAAGAATTCTTAAATTGTTTATTAGCAAACTTACTAAAGTCCCGCTGAACCCTTTGATCTAATTGCTCAGGTGATAGGGCAGGTTTTAAGTTAATATCCAATACAACCTTTTTTCCTTTTCGTAGTCCCTCCCCAGCCCATCTACTTAAGGTAAGAATGATGGGACCTGACACTCCAAAATGAGTAAACATCATTTCACCAAATTCTACTTTTTCCTTTTTTCCTTCTACCCAAAGAGTTACTTCCACATTACGTAAAGACAGTCCTTGAACCTCTCTTACCCATTTTTCATATGTACGTAAAGGAACTAAAGCTGGTCTTGGGGTAACTACTTTATGACCTACTTTCTGAGCAATTAAATATCCATCCCCTGTAGAGCCTGTTCCAGGATAGGAGCCCCCACCAGTACATATGATGACAGCTTTACCTCTTATTTCTTCGCCATTACTTAAACGAACACCACGGATTTCGTCATTTTCTACTATAAGTTCTTCCACTTTCTTCTTTATGGCTAATTCTACTTTATTCTCGGAAATAAATTTTAGCAAAGCGTTAACAACTAACTCTGCATCATCTGCCACAGGAAAAACCCTTCCCCCACGCTCAATTTTCGTTTCCACCCCGTAATTGGCTAGAAATTCTCTTAATTGGTGATTGTCAAACTCCCTTAGAATACCGTATAGGAATTTTCCATTACCAGGATAATTTTGAATAAAGTCTTCAATACTAGCAGCATTGGTAATATTACATCTTCCTTTACCGGAAATTGCGATTTTACGGCCAGGGTGTTCCATCTTTTCTATTAGGAGTACATCCCCTCCAGCTAAAGCTGCTTGTCCTGCAGCCATAAGACCAGCGGCTCCGGCACCAACAACTATTATTTTGCTCACATTAGATTCCTTTCTCTTCTTAAAGTATTCAAATTCCTTCATGATCCTGCCCCTTTTTCTAGTTCAATAGACATTTTACCTTGTGTGTCCTATTTTGTCCTTATATATGTCTTATGATATATTCTATGTATTAACTTGATGATTATTAGGGAGGAATAAAAATGGAAATAGACCAAAAAACTCAATTACTCCTACAGATTTCTGCTGCAGCTGCAGCTAATGCTTTAGCTGCCTTACGCTCAGCAGCTACTGATGCTAAAGCTTTAGGGGTTCCCAATGATGTCATCCGCCAGACAATCCAACTTGGATTAGAGATTCAACAACAATCTTTATCTCATACTCAACATTTAACGAACCAGCTAATGAGAGAGCCGGCAAAAAAGGCCAAAAGTAATGGCGCCGCACACTCTCACCATGGTGGAGGTTGCGGTGGGGGATGCGGTTGTGGTCACCATCATCAATAATTAGAGGTATAAAAGATATTACTATGTTGAAAAGCAGATAGCCATATTTCGGCTATCTGCTTTTTAACTACTAAATAGGCTATCACTACTCGAAGAGGCACAGGCAATACACAAAGGAGGCTCAGAATTATCAAATACTAATTTATCACAACGGACACAGTGTTTTGGACTTCCCTTATGAAGGAGTATCTTGCCCGTAAAATGTCGATGAGGAAGATTTTTCGTCTCAAAGGACATTGCTTTAGGGCTACATACATTAACACAACGATCACAGTTAGGAACACATTTATAGGGTTCAAAAATTAATGTTAACTCTTCCCCCTTTTCCCTTTTCGTCAAGGCTTTCTGAGGACAAATAGAAGCACACACTCCGCAGCTTGTGCAATCCTTATTAATTAGAAGAGCAGGAATAGGGAGTTTTTCTTGATGCTTCCTGTCCATACTTTTTAACAGAAGCTGTCTTGAAAGGGGTATATCATATGCTTCATCAGAGGTTAGTCCGGGTAAAGCCTTTTCAAGCTTTTTCCAACCCTTTTCTCTCCAAGTTTTCTTTTCTTCGTCTTTACTCTTGGTAATTTTTTTTACCAAAAGAGCAGTTTTCTCATAAGTTTCCGCTAGTTCTTCATTTGCTTCCGTAACTACCTTGATTGAAACAGGAGGATGCTCAGGCCACTCTTCGTGAATTTTATTGAAGATTTTAACACTATGAGCACAAGCCTTTTTATCTGGACACTCTCCACATTTTCCTGTAAAGAAAGTGACTTTTCTCTCTTTTCCCTCAAGAAGAAGATATAACCATAGATCTCGATCCAGGATACCAAGACATGGTATTTCATAACCTAAAGGTGCTGCTTGAGGACAATTTAAAACAATCTCCTCCTCAGCACTTTCTAGGTAATAGTGAAATTCACCTGTATAGTTATCTACAAAACCATCGCTAGGACATATAGCCATGCAAAGGCCACATTCAGTACAGAGCTTCGGCTCTATTTCATGGAAGGGAGATATAGCTTGGTGAGGGCAGTTATCTATACACAAACGACAAGATTTCGCATACGGTCTTTTTGTATTTAAACAATTATTATGACGATAAACCATTTGAGATATTAACATGTTTTTCACCTCTCTTAGACCATTTACACTTGTTCGATTTCTATCTATCTCAATTACTGGAATGCCTTCTTAAGTATAAGCTTTTTAGGACAAAAAATAAAGGATAGGTCCTTTGACCTCTCCTTTATTTGAGTTGTTAATTTTTAACTTCCTCGTTTTCAAAACTTTTAAGGATTTCATCTTCTACACCTGTAAGGTGAGTTAACATACTTTCTCGAGCACCCATTACGTCTCCAGCCTTAATAGCTTCATAGATTTTACTATGTTCTTCATAAAGTAATGCTGGTGTATATTTGCCTGCATAAAGCTTAGAGCGACTGGTCTTTAACACATAACCCATTAAATCTGAAATGGCATCCATAATGTAGATCATAATTTTATTTTTAGTAGCACGAGTTATACTATAGTGAAAACGGTGATCAGAAGATCCATCTGAAGTAGGATTATTTACTTCCGCCTTTAAATCTTCCAAAGCCAAAGCTAATTCCCGAAGTTCATGCTCATCTGCTAATTGGGCGGCCATTCCTGCAGACTGCACTTCAAGAAACTTCCGTACTTCCAATAGTTCTAGTACTGTTCCTTTTTCCATAGTTATCATCCAAGCCAAAGGTGCTACCACAGCCTCAGAACGTAGCTTGCGAACATAAGTGCCTTCTCCACTACGGACTTCTAAAATCCCCATTAACTCTAAGGCACTAATAGCTTCACGAATAGAAGCACGGCTAACCTTTAGACGCTCCACCAGTACCCTTTCTGCAGGTAAACGATCACCGGGTTTCAATTCTCCTCGCGCAATTAGGTCCCGGATTTGATCTACAATTTCTTCATATATTTTCCGTGTTTTAATAGGTTTTAATTCCAAGTTCTCTCTCTCCTTAGTAATTTTCCACCCTTATACTTAGTTTAACATGAAATATTCCCTAAATACTAGGGAATATTGAGTTAATTTTAATAAATATTTCTCTTCAGATTTGGGATATTTTTCAGTCAAGTTAAGAAAAATAAAAACTGATCCCTCTTTAGATCAGTTTGAAGGCCTATATGTTCATCAAGCGTTTTTCTCTTCATAGTATTCTTTAAGTTTTCTTTCTACCCCAGCCAGATGCTCCACCATATATTTTTGGGCATCTTCGGCCTTTTTTTCACGAACAGATTTTAAGATCAGTAGGTGATCTTGATACAACTTTTCTGGAGCACCTTCTCCTTCAAAAAGCCTAATCCGACTGGCTTTTAAAGTTTCATGCATTAAATCCGCTATAGTGTTCATTAACCTAAGTAAGATGGAATTTTGACTTGCTCGAGCTATGGCGTAATGAAAGCGCATATCTGCTTCTTCACCTAATTCACCATTTTTAATATCCTCATCCATAGCTCTTAAAGCCCCTTCAAGCTCTTTAATGTTTTCCTCCTTTGCTCTTAAGGCGGCTAAGTATACTGTTTGTCCTTCCAGCATTTTACGGACTTCCAGCAATTCCAATACTGTATCTCTTTCCATACTCAAGGCCCAGGACAAAGGTGTAACTACGGAATCCACGTTGATCTTTTTAATAAAAGTACCTTCCCCGCTGCGTATTTCCAGAAGACCCATCATTTCCAATGCACTGAGTGCCTCTCGTACAGATGCGCGACTAACATTTAGACGGACTGCCAAATCACGCTCAGAGGGCAAACGATCACCGGGTTTAAGATCTCCTTTCACCACCAGTTGCCTGATCTGTTCGATAATTTCCTCATAAATTTTTTTAGTTCTAATCGGTTTTAAATCCATCATGCCCTCCTAAAAAGTAATGGGAAGCAGCTATTGCTACTTCCCATTTTAACCACCAAGTGAATTAATTTCAATATAGCTAATTTATTCCTTCACTATAGTTTGATTATATTATTGCAATGCTGCTGTTATTTCAGGGATCATACCTGGAACAACATAAGCTTGTAAGCAAATAATTATAATTACCGCTACTAGCATAATGATGGAGTGTTTCACAGTGTATCTAAAGAGTTTGGACTCTTTTCCAACTAATGTTGTAGCTGCAGCCGCAACAGCAATGGATTGTGGTGAAATCATTTTACCTACTACCCCACCAGAGCTATTAGCTGCTACTGTGAGAACTGGGTTAATGCCAATTTGCTCAGCAGTTACTTGTTGAAGTTTGGCAAATAGGGCATTAGCAGAAGTATCAGAACCTGTTAAGAACACTCCTAGCCAACCAAGTACAGGAGAAAGGATTGGGAATAGTACCCCAGTAGAAGCAAAGAGTAGGCCTAAGGTATAAGAGAGTCCTGAGTAGTTTGCTAAATAAGCGAAACCTAATACTGCAGCAATATTGATAATAGGATACTTCATTTGATCCAAGGTTTTTACAAATACCTTCCAAGCAGTGGCTGGTTTAATACCTAAAACCACAATACTAATAAGAGCTGAAATAAGAATCGCGGTACCACCTGCAGTTAAGAAGTCCCATTTAAATACTGCATCATAAACAGTGGGCTTTGCAACGATGGGAGCTGCTTTATATACCATTCCATCTAAGCCAGGCCATTTGAATGTCAAAATCCAACCGAGCTTGTTATTGATAAGGTTCTTAAAGCTAGGCAATCCCCAAATTGTAACTAATGCTGTAAGAATAAGGAAAGGTGACCAAGCTTTGAAGATTTGACCTCCAGTATATTTTTTAGGTTCAGGTTCTTCAATATCTCTCTCATGAGGAAAACGCCAAACAGTTTTGGGTTTCCAGAATCTCAAGAAAACTGTTGTACAAATAAGAGAGAATAAGGAAGAAACGATATCAGGGAGATAAGCACCTAGATAGTTAGATGACCACCATTGAGCTACCGCAAAGGAAGCCCCTGTAACCAAAACAGCTGGGAAAACTTCCTTGGTGCTTTTCCATCCAGACATTAAAACAACTAGATAGAAAGGAATAATGACTGAGATGAAAGGAAGTTGACGTCCAACAGCCTGGGAAATTACGAAGTCTCCCATACCAGTGACAGCACCAGCGGTGATAATAGGAGCACCAATGGCACCGAAAGCAACAGGTGCAGTATTGGCAATTAGACATAAACCGGCAGCTTTAAGAGGATCGAAGCCTAAACCGATGAGCAAAGCACCTGTAATAGCAACAGGAGCACCAAATCCTGCAGCACCTTCTAAAAATGCTCCAAAACAGAATGCTACGATCAAAGCTTGGAGTCGACGGTCATTTGATATAGAAGCGATAGAGCTTTTGATAATTTCAAATTGACCTGATTCAACAGTTAAATTATATAAGTACACAGCAGTAATGACGATCCAAGCAATAGGCCAAAGACCATAAAGCATACCATAGGTTGCAGCAGAAAGTGCTAAAGTAACAGGCATTTTATAAACGATAATAACATCGACAATTGTAATTAAAAGAGTAAGGAGGCCAGCAATATAGCCTTTCATACCTTTAATGGCAAGAGCCCAAAATAAAAAGATAATTGGAATAGAAACTGCAAGAGCTGTTAGTCCAAGACTGCCACCTAATGCGGCATAATCCTGCGTCCAAGGCATTGTATTAATCCACCTTTCAGATTACTTCTTTTACATTGATTAAAGCTACAATAATTTCTTACCCTTCTTTTCTCATTCCTCCACTTCCTATGGTCTAACCAATAAACATTTTGCACAATTATCAGACCATTATTAAAATAAAATTTGGTCTGACCATTTAAAATGGTCTGACCTCTTCCCCTAGGGCTAATTGTAGAATAGATTTTATGTTTTTTCAATACTTAAATATGAATTTTATAAGAATTTTTTTATGTAGATTTAAAATAGTGTGTCCTGCATGACTAAAAGCCTTGCAGGATCACACTTTATTATACACTATAAAGAATTATCTTTAAATAAAACTAATATTTTAAACTTTTCCGAAAATACATTATTGTTGAACTGCTATTGTGGGGATCATTTCCGGTATGACATAGGCCTGTAGCGTAACCATGATACATACCACTAACAGTAAGGCAATGGAATGTTTAATAGTAAAGCGCAACAACTCCGATTCTCTCCCTACTAAAGATGTTGCAGCAGCTGCTACAGCAATGGATTGAGGGGAGATCATCTTTCCTACTACCCCGCCGGAACTATTAGCTGCTACTGTCAAAACAGGATTAACTCCAATTTGTTCCGCCGTAACTTGCTGGAGTTTGCCGAAAAGGGCGTTGGCGGAAGTATCTGAACCAGTGAGAAATACAGCCAGCCAGCCTAGAACAGGTGAAAGAAATGGGAATAAAGCTCCAGTAGAGGCAAATAAAAGCCCCAAAGTATAGGAAAGTCCGGAGTAGTTTGCCAAATAAGCAAAGCCCAAAACCGCTGCAATATTGATAATGGCAAATTTTAATTGTTTGATAGTGTTAACAAAGACCTCGAGAAATTTACTAGGTTTAATTCCTAAGATAAACATTGAAATTATTGCCGATATGAGGATTGCTGTTCCTCCAGCAGAAAACCAATCCCATTTATAACTTGCCGCATATACTTCTGGTTTCGCTACAATGGGGGCAGCTTTATATACTAAACCATCTAATCCAGGCCAGGAAGGAATACTTAAATAAAGCCCGGCATTATTAGCCCAATTCTTCAGAGTGGGAGTTCCCCAGATTCCTACTAGGACAGTTAGGATGATAAAGGGTGACCAGGCTTTGAAGATCTGGCCAGCAGTATAATTATGAGTGACTTCATTTTCTTCAATATTTGTTTCATGGGGAAAACGCCAAACATTCTTCGGTTTCCAGGTGCGCAGAAAAAGTGTCAAGACAACTAAAGAAAACAATGAGGAAATTATATCTGGTAAATATGCTCCCAAATAGTTGGAAGACCACCATTGGGCTAAGGCAAAAGAAACTCCAGTAACCAAAGCTGCTGGTAGGACTTCCTTAGCACCTTTCCAACCAGACATTAATACAACCAAATACAGAGGGATAATAACAGATAACAAAGGAAGCTGACGGCCAACGGCCTGGGAAATCACAAAATCCCCCATACCAGTAACAGCTCCAGCAGTAATAATCGGTGCTCCAATAGCACCAAAGGCTACAGGTGCTGTATTAGCCAAGAGGCAAATTCCAGCAGCATATAAAGGATTAAAACCTAAGCCAATAAGAATAGAGGCTGAAATTGCTACTGGTGCTCCAAATCCTGCCGCACCTTCTAAAAAGGCTCCGAAGCAAAAGGCCACTAACAAAGCCTGGATCCTTCGATCATTGGATATGGAGGAAATGGAACTTTTAATAATTTCAAACTGGCCTGCTTCAACAGTTAAATTATACAAAAATACAGCGGTAACCACGATCCAAACAATAGGCCAAAGACCATATACGATCCCATAAAGGCTTGCTGAGAGTGCGATAGTAATAGGCATTCGATAAACTAAAACTACAATAACAATAGTGATCAATAATGTTAAAATTCCTGCAATATGTCCTTTCATCCTTTTAATTGCCAGAGCCCATAATAGGAAGACTATAGGAATGGAAACTACTAGAGCAGTTAATCCAATGCTTCCTCCTAAGGCGGCATAATTTTGTGTCCAAGGCATCAATAACTCCACCTTCCTTTTTTAAGTGTCATTCGGTGTTATTATTTACGGATTTATAGGGAATTATCATGCCTTATTAAATTCATATTTTAGAATAGTATTCACATTCACTTCCTATTAATATAGCTCCCCCAAATAAGAAAAAAATAATAAGAATAAGGTCCCCATTAAGGACCTTTAAATATTACTCAAACCTAAGCTCTGTTTTTTTGATCTCTTCCTGCAAGATCTTGCTAACTCGAAAAAATAATCTTTCAATATCTAAGCGATGAATATTCAAATTCTCCGGAGATAAAAACTCAATTTTACGGAACTCCGGCTTTGTCACCAAAGGTAATAAATCATCGATATTTTCGAAGCGGAGAGTAATGACCACAGGAGCATAAGTTACTTCTCTTTTTCTGCGGCCGTCTGATTCATTGACAGTATAAGGATCTATACTTAAATCAATATCTTCTAAAAAAAGACCTTGCATGGGCACATTCCGTAGCAAAGCTACTTCCTGCTCCCTAATCTGTTCTACTATTTCTTCCCCTCTCCTATTACCAAAAATAAAGCGTGAGCTTCTTCCCTCTCCACGGTAGTCCAGGCGAATTTTTACGCGAATATGTTCAGTTAAAACTTCATTACCAATGCGAATAGTCATTTTCAGTCTCCTATCACAATTACTGATTTAACTTCAAAAGTAATCTATAGATTTCGGCATATTTTTTATTTTTCCTGCACTTAAGGTGTGAATACCAATTTTTATGGGTATACTAGCAAAAATTTATAAAAGGGGGAACAACAATGCCAAGGACAATTATTGCAGTTTTTAAAGGTCCGCAGCAAGTTAAAGAGGCAGTAGAGGAAATCCAAGGAGAATCCTTAGCAAATAGCAAAATCTCTCTCATCGTACGAACCGATTATCTTCACCAGGATAGCTATAGTGAGGAATTTGCTAATGAATTAACTATAGGATCGACAGAAATCGATTTTGAGCATCTGAATGGATGGCTAATACATTCCCCACCTACTTATATACCAAATCTAGGAGAATGTATTATTGCTGGTCCTTTAGCTGATGAACTATTACATGGACGTAAAAGCCAAGGATTGGCAGATGCCCTTATTACCTATGGATTAAGTCCTGAACGGGCCCGTCATTATGAGCATAAAGTACGTAGAGGGCATCATTTAGTTTTAGTAACTGTTAGTCAAGAAAAGGTGAATTCCGTTGCCAATACTCTCCAAGGATTCGGTGGCCGAGATATAGAAAAATGGAGCAAAGACTTAGATCATCCTTTACACATACATGGTTAATGACTTTTCCATGGTTAAATGCTTTTCCATAGTTAATGACTTTTAAGTTTTACTGCTTTCTTTAAACGTTGAATTTCTTGAGCAGTTAATGGACGAAAATTACCTGCAGGAAGATCCTGATCCAATTCTACAGGACCGAAACGGATTCTTTTCAAAGTGACTACTGGAAAGCCTATAGCCTGGAACATACGCCGTACTTGACGATTTCGTCCCTCATGAATAGTAATTTCATAACATGGTAGCAAGCCCCTTTTCCCTGAAGTGATCTCATGAACCAGGGCAGGGGCTGTTTTTCCGTCTTCCAGCTCTATTCCCCTTCTGAGCCTTTGAAGATATTTTTCAGAGACTTTTTTCTCTACTTCTACCTGGTAAGTTTTCTTTACTTCAAAGGACGGATGCATAAGTCTATGAGCCATTTCTCCATCATTGGTTAAAAGAAGCAACCCCGAGGAATTATAATCTAACCTTCCCACAGGATAAACCCGCTGAGGTACTTTTTTA
>JAAZLD010000031.1 GCA_012799495.1 Desulfitobacterium sp.
ATAAATAAACTATAGCTCGCTAAATATCCTCAGGTCACTTCACTAATTCACGTGAGAAACGAAAAAAACCACCTCATTAGAACTAATGAGATGGGGTTGAAGGCCTTATTTTACTAGTTTCTGTATTCTTGCAACATCAATAAGAGTTCAGTGCGACTATTGATATTTAACTTCCGATATATGGAGGTACAGTAAGTATTGATAGTGGCATAGGCTTTGGACTGCATACCTGAAATCTGGCGTAAGGTATACCCCTCAAGGAGCAGTCGACAGACCTCCATTTCAGCAGGAGTAAGTTTATAGTCCTTTAGTTTGGCTTCTAAGCGGGAACACTGACTTATATCCTCCCGATAAGCGTCATCAATCCATTCTCCCGAGTACAACATCTGAATGAAAAAAGGTGAGAGGATAAAAAAGAGGATCACAATACAAATGGAAACTAAGGCCATCAAGATTGAGGACATAAACACTTCAACCTGTCCAAAAACCTTCACAAAAATAGAGGCAACTAAATAGCACAGTGAGGAAAGAAGAAAACCCGTCAGGTAAAAATAAATACTTTGGAATTTCTTAATCATAAATCCAGCCAGATAATAGATATTCACCATTCCAATAGAATAAGCAACTCCGAAACAAAGGGCTGAGCCAAGTGCCCCATTCGGGTATTGAATGCGAACTATATCTATTACAAATCCCAGAGCCAAAAACGCAAAAGAAAGATTCAGCATGATACATAAGTTCATAGAGAAATAAGTTTGCAAAAGGAGTATTAAAGCAAGGCCCAGCAGAATCCCCCCAAAATAATAGCTTTCCATCTGACTTTTGGCCAAGTTGTCTATTTGTTGGAGGGTGGCAGGTGCTATCACATCGTTTAAGGCAAATACAATAAAAATCACAGGCATTAGTGAATAGGCCTTTATGGGCGCTTTTACTTTTTTAAAAGACGGTACAGGCTCAGCTTGGGACTTAATAAAATAAGTGCTAACCCCTAAGGATAACATGATGAAAAAAATAAGAATGAAAAAGGGATGTATGAAAAACTGGGTATTGCTTAGGATTGGTTTAACAAACATTAACACCTTAGGTAGCAGCACAACTAAAATCATGGAATAAAGCTTTTCGGAATTATTAAGAACCATGAAAAAGGCATACACATGGGAAATAAAAATATGAGCTATGCAGGGCACGGCAACCAACATAATAATTTTGGCAAAGATGCCTGGTCCAAGAATAGATACCGCGCTAAAAGCTCCCAAAGAAACCATTACACTGTAAAAGGAGGCTGGGACAAATTTTTTTCCGTCAAAAAGAAGGGGTATTAAGCTACCAGAAATCAGCAAGAAATAAAAATAAAAGGTTGTATCCCCGACGATTTCTTCAAAAAGACTTACTTTCAAGGCAAAATCTCCCATAGGCAGGAAATAGGCGTAAAGCCAAATAGAAGAGGCAACCAATCCCCAGATATATGGTAGATGCTCCCTTTTTATGGACTTGATGCTCAACTTATTCGCGGATTGGAAGGGAAGTTCGAAAATACTTTTGAGATCAATCTTACTGAGATCTATTTTACCTATAACCATTTTGTTGCCTCCTAGGCACCCTAATGCTTGGACTTCCTAGAATCCGTGCCATACTTTGCCCTCACTTTTTCATAAAAATAAGTGTACCTTTATGAACAAGATACACTAAGAATTATACCATAATTTGCATATCCATTTATTTTAGTTTTGTCCCCTAGAACAATAAAATCGGCGTAATTCCAACATCACGGGGACCAAATCCTGTAGATAGAATTGCTGTTACAGTATTTGAGTTGGTATCGATCTCCAAGAGGTTGTTTTCCCCAAGGGCCGCAACATAAACGCGGGAACCATCAGGTGTAACGGCTAGGCCAAGAGGACTGCTTCCTACAGGTAAAGGGATGGTGACCATAATGTCCTGTATTCTGGTATTTATTACTCTAACGTCAATATTAGTAGTGATATAAGCCTTTGAACCATCTGGGCTAATCGCTATATCCCGGACATTGATCCCAACTGGTATAGTGGTAAATACTACATTGGCCGGCAAAAGAATGACGCTGGATTATCATTTTAGAATGTAGTTTTAGAACTTCCGTTTCTTACCCTCTATTAAGTATATTAAACTGCATACTCTCCAGCACATCTAAAGTTTTGTCATGGAGTTCCATATCATTGCTGGCGCAGAGAGAAGCATCGATATTGATCACGGTTTCCGGGAAAATGGAACGGAAGATGGCAGCGTTGGATATGACGCAGATATTGGTCACTACACCACACAAAGTAATATCTTCGTATTCTACTCCTTCATCATAGATTTCCTTAGCAGTTAGAACTGAGATTGGGAAATGGCTTTTTTCAATGATTCGGAATGGAAAATCTTCCTCTGTAGAACTCTTAGCTCCACCAGTCAATTCCTCCAACCCTTCTAGAATGAAAGAATCGATTTCATTTCCCTCAGTACCCCTAATGCCATGCTCTATAGGCAATTTGCTTCCTTCAAGGGTCTGGAGATAACTCTCCTCATGAGTATCCTTGGTAAACCAGACTTCATCACCGTTTTTCGCATACTCTTTGATCTTTTTCAGGAGCCCCTCCCGCAGAGCTAGGGCATGAGAACTACCTAAACTACCAGTAGTAAAATCATTTTGATAATCTACAACCACAAGTAATCTTTTTTTACTTTTGCTCACCTTTAACTCCCCTTCCCTACTGTTCACTATCCACCTATTCTCTTATTTCTTTTACTTATTCCATTTACCTATTCCTTTTACTTATTCCATTTACTTATTCCATCTTCTTAGTTCCATATATTAGGGTATTATAAGCTAATCTCTTCTCCCATCATGGAACTCCAGCATAAAATAACTTGTTGTGGCTTTTAATATATCAAAATTTAGAAGATTCTTCAAAGAAAAACAGTTAATTTATCGTCCTGATTCTGCTGAAATGCTCCGGTAAACAACTTATATCATCTCATTCACAAAACCAAGTACACTTAGTCCTACCAACAAACCAAAAGCACCCGTAAATTCCATAACACTATTTATTAAGGAAAGATCCGGCAGCACTCCTGCAAAGAAAGTAACCCCAACTGAAGCCCCCATATATCTCCCCAGTTGTATTAGGCCGCTAAGGACGGTTCTATCTTTACTTTCCACAGCATTTTGGGAATTGATCATAAAGGTTGACATAATTCCCCCAACACACAAACCTATTATTGCATTTAATAAGTTAAACATAAAGAGATGGCTTATACTGATAAAATACAAAAGGCTGATTGCCGAGATACTCATTACTATCCAAAGTGTTTTGGAGAAAATCGAGGTATTCTTTTCTGAAGTAGTTTCTTTTGAAGTAATATCATTTAACGAAGTCATATTAAAAGTAGCATTTTTTAAAGTTGCGCCATTTAAAGTTGTTTCATAGAAAGTACTGCCTTCATATTTACTTTCATCTAAAGCAATAAGTTCATCTAAGGTTAAATAAAAAACATCTTCTTTCTCACGAAGAATTCCTTTATCTTTTAATGTTTGAGCCTCCTCCAAGATTGGCAAATCCTCAGCTGTAGCACTGGAGCGAACAGCATAAGCCTTGTCTTTTCCAGCTGCCTGAAAAGCCTCCAATATACAAGCTTTTATATCCTTAGGCATTGACAAGGATTGGAGATGTTCCCTTATCCTCTTTCCTAACTCACGGATTTGTTCCAAATCTTCGGGGTTTAATTGGACAAGCTGATCTAGGAGGGTGCTAATCTCCCTGCTTTGCTGAATAAAAGCCCGATAAGCCCAAGTCGTAACGCAAAAACCTTGGGGAATTGGAAATCCCCCTTTCGTCATTTCACCTAAATTAGCACCTTTACCCCCTACATAGGGCAATGAAGTTTTATCGATTTCCTTAAAACTCAGAACATATTTTTCCATAAACTCCCCACCTATTACGTTTTTCAAAATCGGGGTTTATACAAACCGGAATACTTAGAAACCAAATTATTTTTTTGGGTTTCCGCAAATTATAATTAAACTGCTCTACATAGCTAAGGAAATATAAATTCAATACTACTCACATTCACTCTTTTCTATGCTTGAGGCCTGGATTCCCTTGCCAAAAATGTCCAAAAACACATCTAGAACATATGAAGTAGAGTAGCCTAGCTGTGAAAAGGAGTCAGAACGAGCTAAACTCTTTAAACAAACGGAAAGAATTTCTGTGACTAAAGGGGTTGGAATATCCTTTATTAAGTCCATATGTTGGGCTTTTTTTAGAAATTCGTTAATGAGCTCCTTTTTTTCACTGCGGAAAACATTATACCTATTGGCCAATTCTGGAAGATATTTCTCTATATCCATCAGAAATAAAGGCCCAAGTCTTAAGGTTTCTTCTTTGGTGCGCATTAAGATTTCTTTAATGGCATCCTGAGGATCTAAGTCTGGAATATCTGTAATTTTTGATACTTCGTCAAGCCTCCGCATACATTCCTCTACAACAGATGTGGCAATTTCTTCTTTACTGGAAAAATACTGATAAATAGTCTTCTTACTCATTCCTAATTCATCAGCCAGTTCCTTAATAGTAACACTGCGATAACCACGGGCATTGAACATTTTATGGGCTACTTGAATAATACGCCCTCGATTGCCATTCTCCATAATACCCTCCTCTGCGTAATTCATAGTTTTATGTATGTTACAAAAAGGTTTAAATATCATGTGTCTCATTAGTTCTTGGTACCGAGGAAACTATAATAGGTTCTTTTGGTTTCCATTATAAGACCCGTTGCAAAAGTTGTCAATAAACAGAGGACTTAGAAGGCAAATGATAACCGGAAGTCCTTAATCATTGAACTTCCGGCTGCAGTATCAAGTTCTATCATTTATCGATTTGCTCCTCAATGAATGCCTTTGCCATGTGCATAGCTTGGATTAAAGAAGGGCTCCTGCTTCACCGCACACTCTTCGAAGATATCACAAAGATTCTCGATGGATCAGATTTGCTATTCTTTCTGCAAACTCCGGCCACAAAGGTTTAGGCAGTTCATGGCCCATTCCTTCAAAGGTAATTAGCTCAGCACCTGGTATAGCTGTAGCAACAGCCTTTCCTCCACTTACATCAATCATTTTATCACTTTCGCCGTGGATCACTAGAGTTGGTATCTTAAGTGAGCGAAGTTTTTCTGTCCTATCACCGGATTTAATAACAGCGACAGCTTGCCGCATCATCCCTAAAGGATCATGATCCCTATCCCAAGCAAATCCTGCAGTTTTAGCATACCTAATGATATAAGAACATGTGTATTACGTCTCATGTGTTTTCCAGACAGGGTTCCAACAGCCCAGGCTTCATAGGCACAGCCCAAGATTAAAACAATACTTGCCAGAAGCCTAACTCCATCAAAAGTGTCTATCCTAAAATAAATCATTAAGGAGCCTGCAGCCTGAAGGAACTTGGCAACAATCCAGAAGGGAACCTTTTGTGGATTGTTCCTTTTAAATCTGAACACCACTAATAGCAGCCCAAAGATAAAGGAACCAACGGCTAGCATTAGCATTACAGTTCTCAAATCCATAATAACCCCTCTGATAAACCCTCTGAACAGTCCCATTTAATTCGACATCATTTACCATTATACTTCAAGGTGAAGAACTAAA
>JAAZLD010000325.1 GCA_012799495.1 Desulfitobacterium sp.
CAGGTAGGCCATAAGTTAAATTATCCCGAATGGTCCCAGCCATCATGGCGCTTTCTTGGGAAACATAGCCAATTTGACTACGCCAGATCTCTAAGGAGAGCTGACTGATAGTAATATCCCCGATCAAGATCTCTCCCGAAGAAGGTTCATAATATCTTTCCAATAAAGCAAAAAGAGTTGTCTTACCAGCGGATCAGCTTGGACCACATTCTCTCCCGCAAACTAGCCACAATTTTTTGTCCTATGTAGCCAAAGAGATAAGTGGATAATCCATCAGTTAAGGCTTGCAAAATAAAGATGGCAATGATAATGGCAATAAGGTAGATACTTAAAGACTCTAGAGAAAACCCATCTACAAGCTCACGAGTTAGGAGAGGGATTAGCAGTCCTACAATAGTTGTGATGATAGAAGTCACTAGGCCAATTGTTAGAGCCACTTTAGGAATTTTAGTTGAACGTATGAGTGATAAGAAGGGTCGAAATTTATTTCCGTTTTCCATTACTATTACTCCTTAACTACATTTTGTAGGATTATTTATCTGCCTTAAAGTATGGCTATCATCGATTTGGAGTATCGTCATAATCGATTCAGAGTGTCGTTATCATCGATATCAAGTATAGCTCCTATCAAGTATTAGACATTTTTTTCATCGAAAAACATTATCTTTAGCCGTTACAATGTTCGCCTATATTATAACTCACTGCTAAGGTGCAGGATACAGAAGGAAAAGTTATTGACATTTGTCATAAACCTAGTATACTAAAAGTAGATGACATATGTCATAAACATCGAGGAGGTGATAAATATGCCAAGAGGAGATAAAACTGGTCCCATGGGAGATGGTCCTATGACAGGAAGAGGTCTGGGATTTTGCACTGGTGGAGAGGAAAAGAATTTCAGTGCAGGTTCAGGCTCTGGTCTAGTAATGGGACGTGGCCGAGGACGTGGCCGAGGACGTGGCCGAAGACGCGGATTCGGTGGTGGTTTTGGGCGAAGATTTGCCGCTTTTGAGGGAGAATCCAATCCAGATAAATAATACCCCCAAGGACCAAAAGCAAAACTTAAACCAAATCCACACCTACATCCACATTAAGAAATTATCTATTCTAAGCCAAAGACAAGGCTAAAGCCAAAGTCTAAATCTAAATCTCTAAATCTAAGTCTTAAGTCTAAGTCAAAGCTAAGATTATGCTAAAGCTAAAGCCTAAAGAAAACAGTCAAAACTAAAAAGCCAGTACAAAAAGCCGCGTTTATGCTATCATCAGAAGTTAGAAAGAGTGTTGAGGGATAGAGATAACTAGAGGGCCCGCTAGTTATCTCTGGAATGTTTGGGGTGATAAATAGTGGCAAGACCAGTTAAGTGGCGGAAAGTATGTTGTCTACCGGAAAATAGTAAATTTGGTCCTCTGGATACGGATCCAAACTCCGAAAGATATGTAAACATGACAGTAGACGAGTATGAAACAATAAGACTAATTGATTTAGAAGGGTTTACCCAAGAAGATTGTGCCAAGAAAATGAATGTGGCACGGACTACTGTCCAGGGTATCTATAACAATGCTCGAAAGAAATTGGCTAAATCCTTAGTGAATGGAAAAGTACTACTCATTGAGGGTGGGCAATACCGGCTTTGTGATGGGCCGGGAAGTGGCTGTGGCCATGGATGTCACAGACGGAGACGGAACAGGTTTTCCTCCGAAAATCAGGATTCTAGCAGTTGATACCCCAGTAGTAGGTGTTCTCAGTAATGATGGTCCAAATTGAATATACCTATTCTCTACATGGCTATCAAAAATCAAAAAAATGGAGGGATTTTTATGAAAATAGTCATACCTGTAGATAAAGATAATATGGAAACTGATGTAAGTTCCAACTTTGGCCGAGCCCCTTATTTTCTCCTTTACGATCTGGATACAAAGGAAAGTGAGTTCATTAACAACTCCGCAGCTTCAAGTCCAGGTGGGGCAGGAATAAAAGCTGCTCAAATAATTGTGGATAGTGAAGTAAATGCTTTACTAACTCCTCGCTGTGGAGAAAAGGCTGCTGATGTACTTAAAGCTTCAGACATTAAAATCTACAAGACATCTGGTACCTCAGCAAAAGAGAATATCGCTCTCTTTACAAAGGGTGAACTTTCCTTGTTAGATGAAATTCATCCTGGATTCCATGGACAGGTAGGTAATTAAAATGAAAATAGCTGTCCTTAGCGGCAAAGGTGGTACAGGAAAAACCTTAGTCTCGGTAAATTTAGCCTCAGTAGCAAAAACCGCCACCTACATAGATTGTGATGTGGAAGAGCCTAATGGCCATCTGTTCTTCAAACCTAAAAACATTCAGCAAGAGAATGTAGCAGTAACTATTCCCCAAGTGGATAGTGAATTATGTAGTGGCTGTCGTAAATGTGTGGACTTCTGTAAATTCAATGCACTGGCTTATATTAAGGGGAACCTGCTTATTTTTGAAGATGTTTGTCATTCCTGTGGCGGTTGCATAATTCTTTGCCCGGAGAAGGCCCTGTCGGAAAAAGAAAGGGTTATTGGCAAAATCCAAAAAGGAAACTCTGATCAAGTCACTATTTATTCAGGAATTTTGAATACTGGTGAGGCTAATGGTACCCCCATCATAAAAAAGCTCTTGAACATCAGTAAATCAGAGGAAAATAAATCCGAATGCAATAAATCCGAATGCAATAAATCAGAACAGGAGAAACCAGCTCTGGATCAACCAGATGAACTAACTATTATTGACTGCCCTCCTGGAAGTGCTTGCATTGTAATGGACAGTATCAAAGATGCAGATTATTGCGTTTTGGTGGCTGAACCAACGATTTTTGGTACCCACAACCTCAATATGGTCTTTGAACTTGTTCAAATATTTAACAAGAGATTTGGGGTAGTTCTGAATAAATGCCAGGAAGGAGAAAATCCCGCTAAAGATTACGTCTTGAAAAAAGGAATTAAAATCCTCGGGGAAATACCCTTCGACCATGAATTAGGAAAATTAAACTCCAATGGGGAAATCATCGCCAAGGAAAAGGAAGAATACAGGCAGCTCTTCTCTTCTCTTTTAGAGAAGATCAAAGAGGATTTTAAGGAAAACAAAGGGGAGGTGCACCATGAAACAGCTTCTAGTTCTTAGTGGTAAAGGAGGTACTGGTAAAACCACAGTTTCCAGTGCTTTAATCAAACTTGCCCAGGCTAAGGCTTATGCAGACTGTGATGTAGATGCACCCAATTTGCACCTCATTACAGAGCAAAAAACTTCCCCAGAAAAAAGAGACTATTACGGTCTTCCCAAAGCAGAAATCGATCCCGAACCCTGTCTAGAATGCCATAAGTGTTTAGAAAACTGCCCATTTGAAGCAATCTTAAAAGATGTGATTTACAAAGTAGATCCCTACGCCTGTGAAGGGTGTGGAGTTTGTCAATTAGTCTGCCCCGTAGAGTGCATCACTTTAAAACCGGCAGTGGCTGGGGAGTTGATGCTATATAAAAATGGAGAAGTTTTTTCTAAAGCCCAGCTAAAGATGGGAAGCGGTACCTCAGGGTTGCTAGTTACAGAGGTGAAAAAACAGTTACAAGAAGCAGCCCAAGCTATAAAACTGGCAATTATCGATGGCTCTCCTGGGATAGGCTGTCCAGTAATCGCCTCTATGAGCGGTGTGGATCTGGTTTTAGTAGTAGCTGAACCTTCACTGTCCGGGATTAGCGATCTGGAGCGGATTATCAAAACAGCAAAAACATTTGACGTTAAGGCAGCTATTTGTATCAATAAATTCGATACGAACATTGAGAAAACAGAAAAAATAGAAGAGCTTTGTCAAAAGCAAGGACTCTCAGTAATAGGTCGGATCCCCTTTGATCCTAAGGCAGTTGAAGCCATCAATTTAGGAGAAACCATAGTTGATCGAGAATGTCCATCTGGAAGAGCAGTTAGAGAAATTTATACTAAGTTGATGGAGTTGTTGGAAATAGACCATTAGATCTAGCAATTAGGGAAAGAAATTATTATTAAAAATATAAGGATAAAGGAGAAATTAGAAATGAGTGAAACATGTAATCAAAGCTGTAATACTTGCGGGGAAGACTGTGAAGATAGAAAGGAACAGCAAGTAGATTTTACCGAGAAACTCCATGAAAAAAGCAAAGTCAAAAAAGTTATCGGCGTTGTCAGTGGTAAGGGAGGGGTCGGTAAGTCCCTAGTAACTTCCCTCTTAGCCGTGACTATGAATAGAAAAGGCTATAGTACAGCTATACTTGATGCAGATATTACAGGACCCTCTATTCCTAAAGCTTTTGGAATTAAGGGAAGAGCTGGAGCTAGCCCAGATGGCATTCTTCCTGCCCAATCTAAAACGGGTATTGATATTATGTCTGTTAACTTACTCCTAAAAAATGAGACTGATCCTGTTATTTGGAGAGGACCAATTATTGCCGGGGTAGTTAAGCAATTCTGGTCGGATGTGATTTGGGATGATGTAGATTATATGTTTATCGATATGCCCCCTGGAACAGGTGATGTCCCCCTTACAGTATTTCAATCCCTGGCTGTTGATGGAATTATAGTGGTGACTTCTCCCCAAGAGCTAGTTTCCATGATAGTTTCTAAGGCTGTGAAAATGGCTGAGATGATGAATATCCCTATTATTGGGTTAGTGGAAAACATGTCTTACTTTAGATGTCCTGATAATGGCAAGGACTATAAAATCTTTGGAGAAAGTCATATAGATGAAATAGCTGAGGAACATAAACTCAAGGTCCTAGCTAAATTACCCATCGATCCCCAAATATCTGCAGCTGTGGACAAAGGTGATGTAGAGTCCATAGAAGGAGATTGGTTTGATTCTCTTGGAGAAATATTTGAAGGAATGGAGGAAAAAGTAAATGCTTAAAATTGCTGTAGCTAGTGAAATGGGGATGGTGGCAGAACATTTTGGCCACTGTACTAACTTTAATATTTTTGAAACTGATAATAAGAAAATCGTGAAAAGTGAATGTCTCCCCAATCCTGGTCATAGACCCGGCTTCCTTCCCAATTACCTTAATGATCAGGGAGTGAACGTGGTTATTTCTGGTGGTATGGGTGGTGGCGCCATTGAAATTTTTAATGAACATAATATTGAAGTTATCATAGGAGCAAAGGGAAATGTAGAAGAAGTAGTAGAAAAATACCTAGAAGGTACCCTTGAATCCACTGGCAGTGCTTGCCAAGACCATCACCATCATGGAACTTGTGGAGGATAAATAATTTACTCTAGAAAGTGAAATGTACTGTTCATTAAATAATTGCTCCTAAATTATATTAAGATGTAGGTTAGCTTCAATAAGTTAGCTTATATATGAGATTCTAATAAGATTCTTTATTATAGTAGGTTCTGAAAAAGTGCTTGGAAATATCAATCCAAGCACTTTTTTTGATCACCTATCAAAATTTAATACTATTCAATGAGCGGGTTTTATTAGTGAGTATCTTTTATATTCACCTACATATTCACTTATATTTACTGAAAGTAATAAAGACTTTCGAAAATACTAGAATCACATTATTCCTAGAAATATCTTGTATCCATAAAATCCATTTGGTCACACTAGTTAAGGGTGATATAATGACGAACTTTTTATATTCTTGATATACATCAATTTATATTTCTCCCCACCCTGTTAGAATAAAGTCAGTAAGAAAATAAGAAGAAAGAAGGAGAGCAATATGGCAAAGGAAACATTTAATGAAGTGAAGGAAAAACATTTTAAAACCTTGGAGCAATTTGTTCCAATCGTCGATCGGGTTCATGGGGATCATCATCCTGAATTCCATGATGTTCATAAACTATTTAACTCCATCAGTGCCAAAGTAAAAGAAGCTGGGTCGGAAAAGCCGGAACTAAAAGAAGAATTCGAGAAACTACGTGAAGTTACAGATAATTACACAGTTCCAGCTGATGTATGTGAAAGTTATGAAGCAGTTTACAAAATGTTATCTGAATTAGATAAGGCATATGAAGGATAATCAGCAGATGCTATAGTCAGCAAATGTAATAATCAGA
>JAAZLD010000326.1 GCA_012799495.1 Desulfitobacterium sp.
AGGCAGACGAATATCTAATAGAACTCCTTCAAAGATCTCCTTGGAAAGTAAGGCCATTCCTTCCTGTACTGTACCAGCCTCCGAAACTTCATAGCCCCTTCTTTTTAAACGTTGTTTCAATATTAAGCGCAATTCTTCTTCATCATCGATAATTAAAATATGTTGATTTATCTTCATAGTTTCATTCCCCGTTCTCTATAAGGTAGAAGGATTTTTATAATAGTCCCTTCTCCTTCTCGGCTATCAATATGCAACTTTCCACCCATTTTTTGAATGATACCATAAGTAACAAAAAGACCTAAACCTGTCCCTTGACCTGAAGGTTTTGTAGTAAAAAAGGGGTCCATAACCTTGTGGAGATATTGTTGAGGTATCCCCTGGCCTTGATCTTCCACTTCTACGGAAATACTATCATTTACCTTTTTTACGCGGATTACTAACTCGCTATCCATAGGAGAAGCATCAATGGCATTGGTCATGATGTTAAGAATTACTTGTTGCCATTCATTTTCATTGCCCATTGTCCGAAGGTTTTCTTCCATATCCATTTTTAAGGAGATTCTCTTTTGTTTCATCGAGTGCCTTAAGAAATCTGCAGTTTGCAAAATGGCAGGTTGTACCTCCATGAATTTTAAACCTTCTTGATCCGGTCTAGCAAAGTGGAGTAAACGACTGGTGACCTTTTTACACCTTTCTATTTGTTTAGCGATAATTTTTAAGATACTTTGGACTTCCTCTGGGCTTGGCAATTCCTCCTCTTGTAACCGATCTAACAAGTCCTCATTATGGGCAGAGAGAATTGCTAAAGGATTATTAATTTCATGGGCTACCCCAGAGGCTAAAAGGCCAACTGTTGCCATCTTTTCCGTTTCGATAACCCTTGCTTCCATTTCTACTTGCTGAGTGACATCTTCTAAAAGGAGCAAAAAGGCTCCTTCCTCCGGTTTCCCGGCACTTAATTGGTAGTGAGTATAGCGAAAGTACCGTTTCTCCCCTTGTACTTCAAAGGGAAATACTTTGCTCTTATCATCAAAAGTAGCGGTACCCTCTTTACTTCTATCACGAAAAACCTCTTGCAAAAGTGAATTTTGCAATTCCTCCTCTTCCCCAAACCAGTTGGTAAAGATGGAGTTAAACCAAATTGGTTCTTTTTCCTGATTCAAAAGGACCATTCCAGCACCGATCCCCTGAACCACGGTATCTAAAAGTTCATGTTCAGCCTTGAGATTTGCAGTCTTATCTGCTAATTGGCGTAGCAATAGGTTAAAAGCCTGAACTAATCTTCCTATTTCGTCATCACTTTCTTGGGGAATTTCAGCTTCTAGATCCTCTGTAGAGATAATCCGCCGTACTCCCCTTTCAAAATTCTCGATAGGTTGGGTTACCTTTAAGCCAAAATAAATACTAATGAGGATCATCCCCGCTATAATAGCTAACATTACCCCCAAAACCTGAGTAGTAAATTGGGTAATTGGCTTATATGCTTCTTGAACTGGTTGTTCGATAAAAACACCCCAAGGAGGATTTCCTACTGAAGCAAACATCCCAATCACTGAAATTCCATCATTATTCATATATTCATTTCCAGTGAATAAGGGGCGTCTACCTGCGAGAAAGTCCCGAACACAGAGATTTTCTCCTAAATCCTCTTGGATCAATACTTTACTAAAATCCGTATGGCTAATTAAACGACCCTTTTCATCAGTTAAATAGACATATCCCTTATCCCCAATAGGGATATTGGTAAATTGGGTAAACATGGCCTTAAGATCCGTCTTAGCCTGAAGATAACCAATGGTTTCTCGGAGCTGAGGGTGAGTGATATTTACCGTTAAATAGACCTGGGGGCGGCCATCTTCTGTAAAAAATATCTCACTAATGGAGAATTTATTCCCAGCTGCAAATCCCAGATATGGAAGTTTTTCATTTTCCATCCAAGGTAGATCTACTTCCCTCCGGGATATCTTATCTAAGAGGTTATATTGGGTATTGGCTACATAAAGACTTTCAAAGTATTGGGTTTCCCGTAACATAGTCGCCAAGACAGTTTCCCTAGCTAAAGGATCTTTTCCTACTAAATCCAGGGCATTGGTGGAGGTGATTTGGAGGAGGCTTTCCACATGATTTTGGATAAAATCTTGTATTTGGGTCGCAATAAGGTTAGCTCGTTCATAGTTTTGTTCCTGGATACTTTCCTGAAGATAGGATTGAGCTGCTTTAAAACTTGCCATCCCCAATACAGTCAAGGGGAGAGCTGACATAATTATGCCAAAAATAAGGACTCGGAACTTAATCCGCTTCCACCAAGGTGAGGCTTTTTCATGTATCATTTCACCACCTCATCAGCTAGGCTTAGGATAGCTTGGGAAGGAGTGATTCCCAATTTTGAGGAGGTTTGTAAATTTACCGAGAAAATAATCTGGTTAGGAGTTTCCACAGGGATTTCTCCAGGAGATTGACCATGAAGAACTTTATAAACCATAACAGCCGATTGGGCCCCTTGGCTCCAGTTCGAAGTCCCATAGGAAGCGAGACAGCCATCCTCAGTATCTTCTGGATAGACTCCAAAGACAGGCATTTGGAGTTTTAGAGCTTCTTCGACGATCTCTTTTGTATGGCTTTCCAAAAAGAATCCTGGTAAAAGGACGATTCCTTGGGCTTGTGACTTCTGGATTTCTATTAAAACCTGACTTATTTCCTCAACTCTAGTGACTGTATATGTATCAAGGTCCAACCCTAAAGGCTTTGCTGCACCCATTAGTTCTACTTGAGTTTGTTCAAAAAAGGGTACTCGAGTATCCCCTAAAACAGCTACCTTGGTGATTTCCGGCAAAAGGCGATGAAAAAGTTCCAGCCGTTTAGGTGTTAATTCATAATGATAATTATTTAAACCTGTTAAATTGCAACCAGGATGGATAGAATCTTCCACTAAGCCAATAACAGCAGGTGAAAGGGTTCCCATAAAGACAATGGGCGTAGGGTATTCATCTTGGGCAGTTAATTCTTTTAAGTGCAAGGCTTCTACCGCTCCAGAAGCTACCAAAACATCAGGCTTTTCAGCTAAGAGCTTGCCACCTAAAGTGGAAAGCTGAGAGAGATCATTCTGAGCATTTTCAATAAGATAAACCACATCTTCTCCTTCTAGGAGTCCCATTTCCCCAAGTCTCCCTTTTAAAGCCTCTACCTTTTCTAAGCGTAAATCATTAGCGATCAATACTCCCACTAGATAAGACTCTTGAGGGGCATTTTGATTAGGGAGCTGGGTTAAAAGGATAATAGCTAAAATAAGGACAAGGCCAGCCCAAAGCTCCAACTTTTTCATCCCACATAACTCCTTACCTCTAAATTTCCTTACTACACTTAGCTCTCTTGCTGTTCTTTTAAACTATTTAGTCCTCTTACTTCTTTTACTCCCCAGTTCCCCCATTTCTTAATTCTTTTACCTTAGTATTTTCTTACTTTTATTTCTTTTACTCTAGTCTATCAAGGGGTAGAAAAATAATCAAAAGGAACTGTATGAATACAGCCCCTTTTGATCTTTCCTGATGCTCTTTAAGGAAATTAAGAAGGTAATGTTAATTATCTAGCGGAAACTCCTTCACCTTTAGATAGGTAGCCCACTTTACTTTCCTGCTCTTCTTCTCCTAAGCCATAGACGGGAAGTAGTTTAAAGGCTAACCCTAAGATCACAATTTCTATAAAAGCAAAGAGAAGAAGGAAAGTCAGATGCTTTGGTTCTAGATGGTAAGGGTTTAAGGTGTTTCCTGATAAGGGAATTTCTTGTCCACCGATAACAAAGTTGATCCGCATAGCCAGAACTCCCAGCAAAGTACTAATGGAAGCGATAGTTACTAAAGGTAAGGAGCGACGGAGATTAGCCCGGAAGGTAAGGAGGAAAGGTAGAACTAATCCGATACCAATTTCCACTCCAAGGAACATAGCTCTATGGCTACCATGGAGGAACATTTCTGCTGCGGCAAAGCCTGCAGCATTGCCATAGTAGAGGATGATGAAGTTAATTACCATTAAAATCCCATCAACTACAATAAACCACATCATTAAACGGGCAATATCTTGGATAACTTCTCTCCGTTCTGGGGTAAGAGATTTCTCTGGGGAAAAGAATCTTTGGGTTACCATGAGAATCAAAATCAAAAGACCTGTTCC
>JAAZLD010000327.1 GCA_012799495.1 Desulfitobacterium sp.
ATAGTAAACATCTCGCCACCATCCTACATATTCTAATTCTACTTTTTCCTTGCTGAGATACTTACTTACTAAGCAAGGGAATTGTCGCCCCTCCATAGGGCATAAGAATAATATCTTGTTTTTCTTCATCTACTTGAGCGATTCTTTTAGCTTCTTCCAGAGAATTAACCCCGATAATTCCCATGGGTTTTACTAATTCCGGATCAATTTCTGAACAAAGGATAACCTTGGCTTTCCGGGCGGACTCTACTGCCGCATAGAAAATATATCCGGGAATAGTAAAGTTCTTCCGCAATTCTGGGTCAAGAGAGTTCTCTTGGAGAGGTTTGCTCCAGCCAAAAAATTCATCTGCTCCAGCACCTTCTTGACACCGGGCAAAAATCAGAATCCGGCCACCAGGTTTTACTGCCAGGGCTGCGTTAAATAAAGTTTTGGTACTTTGATAAAGGTTAATATCCTTGGGATAACCACCACAGCTGGCGATTACCAAGTCTGCCTGTTTAGAGATAGGTACTCCATAGTTATCATCGGCCCACTGACATCCTTCTTCCCAAGCTTTGAGCCAGTGTCCTGCTACTAGCTTAGCGATTCGCCCATCTGTATGAATTATAGAGTTAATAAGAAAATCAGGGTTGACAAGGCCTGCTCCTTCTACCATATCTTCATGTAAAGGATTGTCCTTAATAGCTCCCACTCCGATTAAAGGATTAGACTGCTCTTTTTCGGGATCTAAGGAATGTAAATGGTTCTGAGCGATAGTCTCTCGACTGGCTACTCCTGGGATAATGGATTTTCTTCCTCCGCCAAAGCCTGCCATAAGGTGATGGACAATTCCTCCCGTGAGGATTACTTTACGCTCTACCACTAAAGAGTTGACTACCACTTCTGTTCCTCGAGAGGTTGTTCCTACATTGACCATCTCTGAATTATCACAATCATGGTCTACCACCTTAATGCGAGAGTAAATTTCCTCTCCCACAATGGTTTTATGCTCCTCAGGTGTTTGTCCTCTATGAGTTCCTGTAGCTACGAGGATTATAATATCCTCATCAGGAATTCCTAAACTATTCAAGCGGTTCACCACAGGAGGCAAATACTCATGAAGTCTAACTAAGCGGGTGATATCGCTAATCACAATTGTTACTTTATCACCAGCCTCAAAGAGAGTATTAAAAGGTGCCGAGGCTGTAGGAGAGTCCAGAAGTCTTTCCACTTCCTGAACTACATTTTCTAAAGGTTTAATTTCTTTGGCTTGAAGTTCTTGAATTATATTTTCGGGATTGAGGAAAAGCTCTTGCTGACCTTCCCCATATTTAAATTTATACGCTTTTTTCATTGAACTGCCCTCCTTTGCAACATTTACTAATACTTCTGCCCTGGAGGAAAAACCCTTGAGAATAGTTTATCATAAGGTCTTTGATCTGCCTAAGACTTTTTTATTTAAAGAAAAGGCTCCCATATCCCCAAGGAGATATGGGAACCTTTTTTATACCTTAAGAACGAATTTCATCAAGTGTTTTCTTAACTTCTTCCAGGAATTCTTTTGTGTTTACAGTTTTAATATTTGTAAGATTAGAAAGTAAAGCTAGGTCTTTAGTCATTATACCTGATTCGATGGTCTTTAGGGAAGCCTCTTCTAGCTGATTGGCAAATTGTACTAGATCATCTAGTCCGTCTAGTTCCCCTCTTTTGCGAAGAGCCCCAGTCCATGCAAAGATTGTAGCCATGGAGTTAGTGGAGGTTTCTTCTCCTTTTAGATGTCTGTAGTAGTGACGGGTCACAGTTCCGTGAGCAGCCTCATATTCATACTTGCCATCAGGAGAAACGAGAACTGAGGTCATCATGGCTAAGCTACCGAAGGCAGTTGCTACCATATCGGACATGACGTCACCGTCGTAGTTCTTACAAGCCCAGATGTAGCCTCCTTCAGAGCGAATAACCCGAGCTACAGCATCATCGATTAAAGTATAGAAATACTCTAAGCCAGCTTCTTCAAATTTCTCTTTATATTCCTCTTCATAAATCTCTTCGAAAATATCTTTAAAGGTGTGGTCGTATTTTTTAGAGATTGTATCCTTAGTGGAGAACCAAAGGTCTTGCTTTGTATCCAAGGCGAAGTTAAAGCAAGTTCTGGCAAAGTTAGATATGGAGGAATCTAGGTTATACATTCCCATTAAGATACCTTTATCTTCGAAGTCAAAAATAGTTTGGCGAGTTTCCTGACCATTAGCATCGGTAAAGAGTAGTTCTGCCTTACCTGGGCCTTCCACTCTCTGCTCCACATTTCTATAGATATCTCCGTAAGCATGACGAGCAATGGTGATAGGCTTTTTCCAGGTGCTTACTAAAGGTGTAATACCTTTTACTACAATGGGAGCCCGGAAAACCGTTCCATCTAGGATAGCCCTGATGGTACCATTGGGGCTTTTCCACATTTCTTTCAGATTGTACTCTTCAACCCTTTGAGCATTAGGAGTAATGGTGGCACATTTTACCGCAACTCCATATTTCTTGGTGGCCATAGCTGCATCTACAGTAATTTGGTCGTTAGTTTCATCTCTTTTTTCTAAGCCCAGATCATAATACTCAGTCTTCAGATCGATATAGGGGTGAAGGAGAATATCCTTAATATATTGCCAAATAATTCGGGTCATCTCATCCCCATCCATCTCTACTAAGGGAACATTCATTTTAATTTTTTCCATAGTATTCCTCCTAACAAAATTTCTTTATAGATCATTTAGGTAAACATTATTCTTTATCCAGTTCTTCCCGGAGAAGTTTGTTCACTAATTCGGGGTTAGCCTTACCTCTTGTAGCCTTCATAATCTGACCTACTAAGAAGCCGATAGCTTTACCCTTACCACCCTTATAATCAGCTACAGATTGAGGATTGGCCTCGATTACTTCCTGGACTAGCTTGAGGATCTCTCCTGTATCACTAATCTGGGCTAAGCCTTTTTCTTTGACGATTTCCTCAGGACCTTTCCCTGATTCAAACATCTCCTCAATGACTGTTTTTCCGATTTTTCCGCTAATTGTTCCTTTTTCAATGAGTATTAGCAATTCAGCTAAGTTTTCTGGAGAGACAGGGCTATCAGCTACACTGATTTCCTTTGCGTTAAGGAGTCTGCTGAAGTCTCCCATCACCCAGTTAGCTAGGTTTTTAGCATCATTGTATTTCGTAAATGCTTGGTCAAAAAAGTCTGCCATAGCTTTGGAGTTAGTGATGACTCTAGCATCATAATCAGATAAGCCTAAAGATTTAAGCCGCTCCCGACGCTCTGCAGGAAGTTCTGGCATAGTCTTTCTAATACTTTCGATCCATTCCCTATCAATAATAATGGGCATAAGATCAGGCTCTGGGAAGAAGCGATAATCAGTAGCTTCTTCTTTGCTTCGCAGACCTAAAGTAACTCCCCGTCCTTCATCCCAAGTCCGGGTTTCTTGGATTACTTCCCCACCTTCATCAAGGATCTCCGCTTGGCGCTGGATTTCATATTCCAAACAACGGCGGACGGAACTAAAGGAGTTAAGGTTTTTCATTTCTGTTCTGACCCCAAACTCTTCTGTACCTATGGGGCGGAGGGATACATTCACATCAAAACGGACAGAGCCTTGCTCCAATTTACAATCGGAGACTTCGATATACTCTAAGGTCTGGACTAATTGCTCCAGATATGCTACCGCTTCATCGATAGAGCGAATATCCGGTGCAGATACTATTTCCAATAGGGGTACTCCTGCCCGGTTATAATCCACATAGGATTCATCTGAGGTAGTGATACTATCTCCTCCATGGACTAGCTTACCAGCGTCCTCTTCCATATGGGCTTCTGTTATCCCTATTCTTTTCTTTTCACCATCAACTTCGATTTCCAAATAGCCATTGCGGCAAATGGGCTGATAAAATTGGGAGGTTTGGAAGTTGGTAGCTAGATCCGGGTAGAAATAGTTTTTCCGATCAAATTTTGTATAAGGAGAGATTTCGCAGTTCAGGGCAAGGCCTGTTTTAATAGCAAAGTCCACCATCTGCTTATTTGCTACAGGTAAAGTTCCGGGCATTCCCAAGCAACTTGGGCAAACATGGGTGTTTTCCTCTCCCCCAAATTCTGTGGTGCAGTTACAAAAGATCTTGGTCTTGGTTTTTAGCTCTACGTGGACTTCCATTCCACAGACCATTTCATAACGTTCTAAAGCTTCCATGATTACACCCCCTTAACTAGAGCAGGTCGAGCCTGATGATGTTCTGTATTTTGTTCAAAGGTGTAAGCCACACGGTAAAGAGTGGATTCAGCAAAAGGTTTGCCAATAAATTGGATGCCTACCGGTAAATTATTACTAAACCCTGCTGGAACAGAGATACCTGGTAAACCTGCCAAGTTCAAGGTTACAGTATGGAAATCTGTCATGCACATTTTCAATGAATCGTCAGCCTTTTCTCCTAATTTAAAGACAGGACAAGGAGAGGTTGAAGAAAGAAGAACATCATATTTCTCGAAGGCTTGACGATAATCTTCCTTAATTAAAGTGCGCACCTTTTGAGCTTGATGGAAATAAGAATCAATATTTTCTGAGCTAAGGGCATAAGTTCCTAGGAGAATTCTCCGTTTAACCTCATCCCCAAAGCCCTGAGCTCTGGACTTTTTGAACATGCTTAAAACATCTTCAGCCTCCTCAGCCCGGAAGCCAAAGCGAACTCCGTCAAAACGTGCAAGGTTAGAACTAGCCTCAGCGGTAGAAATAAGATAATAAGCGCCTAAGGCATATTCACTATGCGGTAAGGAACATTCCTCAACTTCCGCTCCTAATTCTTTTAGCTTGGAGATTGTCTCTTGAGTAATCTTTTTGATATCTGAATCTAATTCTTCGGTAAGGTAATCTCTAATGACCCCGATTTTCAGGCCTTTAATATCGTTCACTAGGCTCTCGGTAAAATCCTCTCCTGGAGAGGGATGAGAAGTTGAGTCTTTGGGATCATGGCCTGCAATAGCGTTCAAGACCAGTGCATTATCCCGGACAGTGCGAGTAAGGGGACCGATTTGGTCCAAGGAAGAAGCATAAGAGATAAGTCCATAACGGGAAACTCTCCCATAAGTAGGTTTCAATCCTACTACATTACAATAAGATGCAGGAAGGCGAATGGAGCCACCTGTATCAGAACCTAAACTAAAGGTTGCCTCTTCTGCTGCTACCACTGCTGCAGATCCACCAGAAGAACCCCCTGGAACATACTCTAAATTCCAGGGATTGCGAGTTTCAAAAAAGGCGGAGCTTTCAGTAGAGGCTCCCATGGCGAATTCATCCATATTCACTTTCCCTAACATAATAGCTCCAGCCTGGCGGAGTTTGTCCACTACGGTAGCATTATAAATAGGTACATAATTTTCTAGCATTTTGGAAGCACTAGTAGTCCGGACTCCGGAAGTGCTTAAATTATCTTTTAGAGCCATGGGGATTCCTTCTAAAGGAGCGATTTCTTCCCCTTGGGCAATTTTTTCATCCACTTTTTGAGCCTGAGCTAAAGCTTCTTCCCCTGTCAAGGTAATATAAGCCTTTACTTGGGGCTCTTGTTTTTCAATCCGGTTTAGATATGTATTAACCAGTTCTGTAGCGCTGATTTTCTTCTCAGTCAATAACTGATGTAGCTCGGCCACTGACTTAGCAGTGATCTCCATCTTATGCTACCCCTTTCTATACAATCTTCGGTACACGGAAAAAGCCCTCTTCTCCTTCAGGAGCATTGGCTAGAGCCTCTTCCTGAGTAATGCTTGGTTTTACTTTATCATCTCTGAGAACATTATTGAGGGAAATCCCGTAAATAGTGGGTTCC
>JAAZLD010000328.1 GCA_012799495.1 Desulfitobacterium sp.
ACGGGATCATCAATACCTACACCTTCTGGTACAGATAAATCCACATCTACTTCCTCTGTCTCCCCATCCTCCTCATCCTTCTCTATAGGCTCTGGAACTTTTTCTAAATCTTCACCCTCAGCTTCTTCCTCATCGGAGATTAATTCGATCCCCATTGTGGAAAGTTGTTCATATACTTCATCCATTTGATCGGCAGTAAGTTCTATTCCCTGGAGGGCATCCATGATTTCGCGATAGGTTATAGAACCTTTACTTTTAGCATTTTCAATTAGTTCTTTAACCGCTTTTATCTTCATTTCTTCGCTCATAGATTCCCCTCCTTTATTAGGCTCTTTTTCTTTGGTACTCATGACCCTACTTTTCGCCACTTTTCAACCGCTCTCCTATCTCTTCTAACAGTGCCATAGCTCCTGTCAAGTCGCCGGATTTTTCCAATTCTATAATACGAGCTTCTAACTCTTCTAATGTTGCTTCTTCTTTCTGAGATTGGATAGTTTTCAAGCAATCTTGAAAAAGTATCTCAGGATTCGAAATGTCCATTTCTTCAAGCATAATCTGCGCTGCCTTACTTTCTAGGGTATCTGATTCCATATTCAGCAGCGCCCCATCTACAGTATATTGACTTTTTTTAAGATGATTATAGATTTCTTTGTGGAGGGGATCTTTCCATAACCCTTCATCAAAGTCATCTAAATATGATACAGGAATTAAACCTTCAAGTAATAGACGGAGGATGGTTCGTTCAGCCCGATAGCCCCCATCTACAACAGCAGGCTCATATTGAGCCTTATTAGCACACCTACTGATATTATCCCTTTTTCTTGCAGATTTATCCTGTTTTTGGAGATTTTTTTCAGTATTTCCTAGCTTTTCCTGTGTTTCTGGGCCTTTTGCTAAGATTCCCCGCTGGATATTCTCTAGTGTCAACCCTAGTTCTAAACTTAGAAATCTCTCATAGCCTTCCCTTTCTACGGGATCACTAACCTTCAAAATGTCTGGAGCAAGCTCCCGGACTATTTCAGCTTTATCTGGTGCTGAAGCTCTAAGAGGATCTTTGAGGCTAGGCTTTGATCTGATTATGGTATAATATTTAAATTGAACATAGGGTTGGGCTTTTGCTAAACTATCTTTAAAGACTTCTACGCCGCTGGTTTTTAAGAATTCATCGGGGTCTTTGGCATCAGGTAAGTTCAAAATATCTACCCGAAAACCCATATCCCGCAAAATTTCTCCAGAGCGTAAAGCTGCCTGAATACCTGCCTGATCTGAGTCAAAGACAATGATTACATGATCTGTATAACGCTTCAATAGCCTTCCTTGTTCCCGAGTAAGGGCTGTTCCTAAGGAAGCTACAGCATTATGGAAACCGTTTTTCTGTAAGGCTATGACATCCATATAGCCTTCTGCTAGTAAGGCAAATCCATGGTGCCGGATCCCTTGATATGCTCGATGCATTCCATATAAATGGTGTCCTTTGTTGAAAAACTCGGTCTCCGGTGAGTTCAGGTATTTAGGATTAGAATTATCTAAAACTCGACCACCAAAACCTACAGTTCTTTGACGTGAGTCGAGGATAGCAAAAATTACCCGGTTGCGGAAGCGATCATAATAACTTGTGGTGCCTCCACTTCTTTCCCTTTCGATAACTAACCCTGCTTGGGCTAGTTCTTCCGGGCTTATTCCACGGCTTTGGAGAGCTTGGAGTAATCCATCCCAACGGTCTGGGGCATATCCTAAACGAAATTCCTTGATAGTTTCAAGTTCAATTCCCCGACTGCGGAAGTATTCCCTACCGGGCTCTCCTTCTGGTTTTTGAATGAGGACTTCATGAAAATAACCCGTTGCCCAATCGTGAATCTCTTCCCAACGACGTCGACGGGTTTGATGTGCTTTCTCGCGGGGTGATAATTCTTTTTCTGGAAGAGCTATACCTTGTTTTTGGGCTAAATAGCGAACTGTTTCAACAAAGTTCCAGTTCTCTTTTTTCATAAGGAAGGAAAAAACATTCCCACCTGTATGACACCCAAAGCAATAAAACATTTGTTTTTCCGGTGTTACTGTAAAGCTGGGAGTCTTTTCTGAGTGAAATGGACATAGCCCTAGATAATTCTTCCCTTTTCGTTGAAGGCTTACATGTTCGGAAATAATTTCTACTATATCGGAACGAAGTCTTACTTCTTCAACGATTTCTTCCGGAATTCTATATTCCACTTATTGTTTTTCGCCACCCCTAATCATATTTTTGACCGAAAGTCAAGATAATAATACATGAATATTCTTCGCCAAAAATCTCTATAATCCTCTTTTTATTATTATATCTTTAATTTCAGACTTCTCTGGTGTACAATATTATGTCTAGAGTATTTTTGGTCTAATACTATTATTCTACTTTCTTAATATATTTCCTTCTATCTTAATATAATTCCTTCTATTCTTAGACAATTAGTCCCTAAGAATGGGGCGTGTAACTTTAATCACCTATTATTCCATGGTAAAATGAAACAATAGGTGATTTTTGATTGGAAAGGTGGGAAATCTTATGGTTAAAGGAAAATTACGCAATCTATTAGCTTTTACTCTTGTGCTTTTATTAGGTTTGGGACTTGTGGGATGCGGCTCTAAGAATGTCAGCCAGGTAGAGTCTCCTGTATCTGAGCCTTCAAGTGAGATTTCTGAGGTGGATTTAGAGGATTCTGATTCAGAAGAGCCGGTTCATAATGAAGTGGAAGTTGAAAAATCTACTATTACTACTACATTATATTTTCCTACAGCAGATGCTAGTGGGTTGCGTTCTGTTAATAGGGGTCTGAACTTTGATGAATCAGAACCAAGTATAGAAAAGATAGTTATGGCTATGTTCGAGGAGTTATTTACTCCTGGGGATGGCTTGGTGGAGGTTCTCCCTAATGGGACAAAACTACTTAATGTTACAGTAAAAGA
>JAAZLD010000329.1 GCA_012799495.1 Desulfitobacterium sp.
TACAGGTTCGGTAATCTTTCAGACTATAGTGCCAAGGGATAAGAAGCTCACTATAACGTTGTTTTAATCTGTCTAGCATTAAAATCCCCTCTGGATCAAAATCACCAGAATAAAATATTTTAATACCACTTGCCGCAAGTTTATCAAGAAGAAGGAGGCTGGCAAGTTTGAATTGTCCATGAGTGCAGATTAGTGGTGGATTGGGAGGCCGTTCGGAAGCTTCTACCTGAATCATTTCAAGAGTTTCTTTATGAGCTTTTTCGCAATAATCCTCGAAGTGATCGATTAAAGCTGAGAAAACACCGGAGTTTTCCACTACGTAAACCCGGTCAAGTTTTGGGTCACCCGGAATAACCTTCCCTAATTTGACTATTTCTCTTAAAGGAAGATTAAGGGTTACTCGCTCAGTGTAAGCACTAGCCAGATAAGGGATTGCCTCTCCCCTACTCACCGGCTCTGACTTATATTCTGATTCATCTTCCCCTCGGGAAAAATGAGTATCCACACCTTCTGATCCAGAATAAGCTATAAGTCCGGTACAAGTTACGAAATTCCAGAGGTCATCTCGTAGAAGACCAAAGGAATAATAGAGTTCACTCAGTTCTTCAGCTCCGGTTAAGATGCTTTGTGGACCTTGGGATGCTTGTGAGCCTTGTGAGATTTGAGAACCCTGAGTGTCCTGTGATTTCTCTGTTTCTTGTGTTTCATGAGTTGTTAGACTCTCCTGACCTATCTTAGTGTAATAATCTCTTAGGTAGCGGAGAGCATGGATTAAAAGCCGCCCTGTCTCATTGTTTTGATCAAATCCATGAGGATCCTTGGTAATTTGCCGGGCAAAAACGGATAGGCGCTCCACTCGGGGGCGAGGTAGTCGACATAAAGCTTTGAGTATATATCCCAGTTGAACTTTTAAGGTATTCGGTTCCCTATCATAGGCCATGTGAACCGGGCGAGTGCCTCTTTCTTTTTCCTTAATAGCTTGCAACCAGATCTGGCAGTACTCATGGGGAAATGATGAAGTGAATCTAGCGAAGAATTCCTCTTTGGCTTTTTCTTTTTGGGCTATTTCTTCCTTCTTTCCCTGAAGAGGTTCCCCTGCTATACCTTCCAATAAAGCCAGAGGAGGTATTTCCCCAAATCTTGTCTGTTCCAAAGCTTTGGCGAAATCCTCTAGGTAAATTGTGGCTGATTTTTGGCGGGAAAAGTCCTTTCGGAAAAAGGCTCCAAGAGCTTCACGTTCTTCCTCTTTTAATCCAGTAAGTTTTACTGAGCCACCCCAATGACCCAGACTCCGATACTTGGCCATCATTCCCCGCATAAGTCTGGTGAATCCTTTATTCTCTGTAAAATATTGAATTGCCTCATTTAGCATTATGCGATCAGCCTTTTCTTTTTCCCATCCCAACTGTAACGGATCACGGTTACATAGGGGGCATTTTTCGGTCTGACTAACTCGGCTATGGCCAATTTTGATACGGTATCGTAATCTCCCCATAGGGCCTGGGAATTCATAATATAATTCAGTTCTAGTTTTTCTAGGAGGTCGAACATATCCCGGATATTATTTTCGTCAACTCCAGCAAAAGCTTCATCTAGAGTTATGATCCGGGGAGCATCAGGACTAGCGTCAGAATAACGGGAATAAGCTGCTGAAAAAAGTGGTATATACATGGCCATGGCTTTTTCCCCGCCGCTGAATTTATTAAAGGCCCGGTCTGTTAGCTCTCGCCAGCTTTCCCCTTCTTTGAGATATAAGAGTCGGAATTCAAACCATTGACGATAGTCGAGAATTTCCTTGATAATCTGGTGGAAGCTCTCACCAAAGCCCTTGATTTCCAGTTGCTCCTTGGCGCGTTCGATCTTAGCTCGGAAATGGTTTGTAATCTGAGACATATCACTTTCCTTTAAAAGCCTGGGATCAGTCTTCAGCAGTTCCACTAAGTTTTGAGTATCCATTTCCTCTTCATGTTCAGCTCTCCGTGGTTTCCAACGGATCCGCAAGCGGAGTCCACTTGAGGTGTCCCGTTCATCCATCAACTTATTCATCTCATCAACCCAATGCTCAGCTCGCTGAATCCGACTTCTTATAATCCGTCCCACACTGTTCATAATGATCTCTTCATAGAGCTCCCGGTCTTTATCATTAAGAAGCTGCTGTTGTAAGATTATATTTTGCTCTAATTGGTTACGTAAGTAAAATGGATTCACTTGCTTGCCATTGTATTCTAGGACTAGTTGAACCCGCCGGGCCTTGAGATAAAGTTCTTCCCAGAGTTTACGCCATAATTCTGGTAGTTCCTTTTTAATATTTAGGTCTTCATCTTCCCGGTTGAAAATTGTCTTTTGGGTTAGACGGTACTCAACTAAATTACCGATTTCTCGGGTATAGGCTTCATTGACTTTTTCTCTCAGGTTCTCCCGGTCTAGATTACGCCCACTTTCCCCAAGAGCTTTTTCCTTGAGTATTTGTTCAGCTCTTATAATAAGAGCTTTAAGTTCATCCCCCTGGTTCTTACTCTCTTCAGATGTGCCATTTGACCTGTCCCCGTGGCTCGCTTGGAGGTTTTCTTCTTCCTGGAAGACTTTTGCCCATGCTAGTTGTAGGTCGTAAGCCAAGGTGCGGGCTTCTTGGGCTTTTTTGATCTGTTCTTCATAGTCCTTTGTTTTATTTTCTAAGTTAGAGATTTTGCGGATGGATTCTTCGATTTCTTTAGGGAGTTCCTCGAGGCGTTTGACTACATGGTTAATCTTTGCTCGTATTTCAGCTGCTCCTAGTTCTTTTAAGCGGCTTTCGATTAGTTCTAGGCTTTGCTTGATAGTCTGTAGTTCACTTTCGATACTGTTAATCTGACCTCGCAACTCATCAACTGCCTCACAGGTATCCTCCAAATAGGATCCTGTAACACCGATTTGCCCCTTAAGACCATGTTTTTGAGCATTGATGGTTACTAATTTACTTAGGCCATCTTGATATGAACCCATCAGGTCCCGGGCCTTTTCATAGGTTGGGATATTTAGAGGGAGGGATAGGGACTTTGTCAGTTCTTTGACCTGGGCTTTTAATCCCCGCCATATGTCTAGAGTTTCTTTAAGTTTTTCATCCTTCCGTAAGACATCTTTCTCCAAGTTCTTGACTTCCCGTCGAGCTTCGTCTAATAAGTCAAAGGCTTCACAGATAGCTTGTTCATTTGGTAAGGATTGATACTCTTCTTCCAAGGTAGAGCGTCTTTCCTTAAGAGTCCCCAGTTCTCCTTCTAATTCTAAGAGGATATCATTTAATTCTTCTTTTTGGGTCTCTAACTTGGCAATTTCCCGCAAGCGAAGTTGGCGCCGGGCTTCTTTCCCGATATATTGGGAAACTTCTTCTTGAGGAGCATGTCCCTGGATCAGACCTATTCGATAAGAGCCATCTGTCGCAACACCACTCCCTGCTTCTCCATCACTCAAGCCTTCCTTCACCAATATGCTGCGCAAGATATTATCCACATCAGATTCCTTTACTCCACACTCCTCCCCCAAAGTTGGGTAAAGGTATTTAGCAAGAGTGTGGGCAAGGATCTGAGGATTGGGCTTGAGGATTCGGTCATAGGATAGATTTAGTTTCTCATGATATTCCTGAGGAATAATTAAAGCATCGAGAATTCCCATGTTCTTTAGAGCATTTTCTAAGCGTTCTCTTGTTTCCTCTGATATATCCTCCCGGAACTCCACCGCCCCATAAAAGGGCACAAAGGGGATCTTTTGTTTTGCTAAGTTATTTCGCGTTTCTTTAGTTAAAGGGTGGCGCTGAGGCTCTGGATCTTTCATCTGACGCCAAACATTAATCTCCTCTTCTTTACCCTTAATTTCCTGGAGGATTTGCCTCCGTTCATGGGTAACTTCCAGGATTTCTTGGTCGATCTCACCCCGGAATTTTTCCCAAGCTTCCCGGACAGGTTCCCTTAGTTGGTCTAAGTTCACACTTTCCGGATAAGAACGGGCATTTTGGGTCATGGTTTGCATGGCAATATCCTCTAACCGTAATTCACGGTTATTTTCATGCCATGCAAAAAGGTTAGCAACCCAGCCTCTTCGCTCTTCTTCTAAAAGTTCATTCCATTTTTTCTCCTGATACTGAGCTTCATCCCAAGCTTTTTTCGCATCTCCTAATTCAATTTCCGCCTCTTGATATTTCTCCTTTGCTTGTTCCTCTTTCCGTAAAGACTGAATCACTCTATCTAGTAGATTGTAATAATCCTTAGTCTCCTTTTGCCAGAGAGCAAAAGAATAGTCTGCATCCTGTTTCTCGAATTCATGAGCTGCTACTTCATGATTATAAAACTCTGCTTCCGCAGCATAGTAATCTAGTTCATCTAGTTCTTCCTGGATCTCCTTGATTAATTCTCTTTCCTGAGTTTCCAGGGAAGTTAATTTATCTCTTAGATCCCTTTCTTGCTTTGTTTTTTCATCTAAAGACCTTTTTTTATCAGATAGCTCTTGAAGGTATTTGTTTTTCCTTTCTATGAGCCCGAGCTTTTCTCTTTCTGCCTTAAAAACATCATGGCTTTCTAAGGATTCCTTTTCCTTTGTTAGGATCCTTTGCTCCCGTCTCAATTCTTCTTCAAGATCCCGGAGTTCAGACAAAGCAGCTAGATTTTCAACCTGCTCAATTTTCAAATCTTCATAGGACTGGGTTAATTCTTCATAGCGCTTAGCTCCTTCGACAAGGCCACCAGCCTTTTCCATTAAAACTACTCGATTATAGGACTCATAATGACGGACCAAACGCTTGAGAGACTCTTCTTCTTTTTCTAATTGATCCAGCTGGCTTTTTATTTGATCCATGTTTTCAATAGTATCAGAGAGAGGTCTCAACTCTTCATCGGCAATGGAAGGCAAGGATTCATTCAGAATATCGTAGACCACTGTAGGGCGAAACTCTTTGGAAAGCTTCGGACTGCGCAATTGAATAAGAAGCTTAATCAGATCATTAAAATCGTCAATACTTTTAAAACCAAAGAGATGGCGATTGACCCGTTCCATATATTCTTGCTGAGTCCTAAGAACTTCTCCTCCCTCTCCTATAACATTAGTCAGCTCTCGACGAGTGAGAGGTATTTTATCTAATTCTCCATCTAAGGTGCGCTCTGTTTTATAAAGCTTAATCTCTTTGCCAATCCGGCGATTGTCCATAATAATAAAACCCCAGGAATCCAAAGGGCTATGGCGTTTAGCTTTTAAGCCCATCCCTGTTGTGAGATATTGCTCTGTACCTGGCCGCTGGTATTCTAAATAAAGATACCCTGTCCGCTCATCCAGATCTGATACTTCCTTTTCTCCCAGAAGATAGTCCTCCATCCTGCGGGCTCTGGAGCCAAAAGGATCCAGGCGATCTGGAGACTTACGGCCATCTAGGAGCACAGGGATCAAACTTTGCATGGTGACAGATTTCCCGGAGCCATTAGAACCTCGGAGGAGCAGTTTCCCATCGGCAAAGTGAAATTCTTCTTCATCATAGTACCAAAAATTAAATAAACCAGCCCTTGCTAACTGCCAGCCCATGTTATTCTTCCTTCCTTTCTAATTTAGACCAAAAACCTTCGGGATAGTCTCCAATGAGCCGTCCTAAAGCCGGGAGTAGAAAAATGATCTGTTCATCCTTACTAACCTTGACAAATTTCCACTCTTTAAGAAAGTCCAAAAATTCTGTTGCGGTATTTTTAATCAGACCTTCCCGATAGTGCTTACTCCAGCCGGAGCTGTATTTCTCATGGCAATATTTAACCCCTTGTTCAAATTCCAAAGAAGTAATCCCTATTCGGCCATAACTATCGGGAACCCAATGCTCCTTTTCTATTTGTTCTCGTGTATAAGCACTAAATTGCAAAGTTATATCAGAAAGATTCTTTTGATTCGGAAAAAGGGTAAAGATGGAGCGAGGTTCCGGAGAAACCAACAATGCTGTATTCTTATAAACTTCCAGCTGAAGACCCGTATGAGTCTCCAAATCTTCCTGTAACCGGCCCCGAAAATTACGTAAGTAGAGAAAGTCTGCTTCTTCTGTTTCCTCCTGATACATCACCGGTGAAAGAAGGAGCTGCCGATACACTCGATTACGACGGCGTGGACCAGTTAACTCATCTTCCCCTTCCAAACGATCTGCATTCAAAATATCTGCCATACTATTAAATTGTTGCAGATCCTTGGGATAGGTACGCATAAAATAGCGAGCTACCACGGACACTTCATAGAGGACCTCTGTCTCCTCACTCATATTAAAAGAGGAAGTATCTCCATCTACTACAGCCAATATCCCCAATTCCACCAAATAACTCAACACCCGAACTAAAGCTTTCCGGTGCTCATAATTACGCCAATCCAAATTATCTTCACCAGGATAAAGGCCTTGAATCTCAGAACAAAGATCTGACAAAATGAATTGTTCATAGCCAGTTAGACCCTCAATATAAGCCATAACACAGCAAAGGATGACATAATCCCGGGGACTTTGAAAAGACTCAATCCCCATCCAAGGCTCAGGCCGAGGGGGAATCTTTTCCAGTTTGGCAAAATGGCGATGAACAATTAGCTGATAGCCTAGCTTATCCAGGAGATAGTTCTTTAAAGCGCTTTCTCGTTCCTGAATCATCTGATAGGTTTCCGGATCTTTCTCTCGCAGGATCCAAAAGTTTTCTAGAAGAGTGATTAAGGCTTCCCGGGCAACCTCATCGAATCCTTTTTTCCCTCTCATCGAGCCGCCTCCATCATTTCTTCAAAAACCAAACAAAAATCAGGCATTACTAAATCACCATCTTCTGCTCGCAAAAGGATATTTTTATCGCTCATTTTTTGGAGTTGGAATAACATTCCATTCTCTGTTTTCCCTTTTCTCTCAGGATGGGTCATAGATTTAGCGATCCAAGTCAGGAGAGTTTTGCGCACAAAAGGATTAACTTCCTTTAAATCCCTCAGGACAATCCGGTTTCCCTTAACCAGTTCATCCATCAGTTCTTGTTCTCGGGCTTTTTCTGCCAGATAGGCTTCCATAGTAGCCTTCTTCCGAGCAGTTTGATCCAGAACAGCATTTGGGCGAGTTTTTTCCCGGAAATTCCGTACCTTAGGACGGATATTGACCATTCCCGCAGGTTCTTCCCAGATTTCCCTATTCAAACTCTCTGTTTCCTTGGAATCTTCCACATATAAATGGCGAGTATGAGCTACCCCAAAAACACATGCAGAGA
>JAAZLD010000330.1 GCA_012799495.1 Desulfitobacterium sp.
CTATACGAACAGCTTCCTGGATAATTCCTTGGGGATCATAAGCTCCAGTCCCCTCGGGGTCCTTGCTTGCAGGGATACCAAAAAGCAAAATCGCTGGTATACCTGCCTCTACTACTTCCTTTAGCGCTAGCACATACTCATCTAAGGAGTAGTTAAAAACTCCTGGCATAGAAGG
This sequence comes from Desulfitobacterium sp., assembly GCA_012799495.1. Classification (GTDB taxonomy): domain Bacteria; phylum Bacillota; class Desulfitobacteriia; order Desulfitobacteriales; family Desulfitobacteriaceae; genus Desulfitobacterium. The sequence goes on from JAAZLD010000330.1 coordinate 176, forward strand.
GACAGGTGTTTTTTTCTTTTCTCCAAACATGACAAACATGGGATAAATTAAATCTTCTACCTGGATATGATTTTCCCGGAGCATTTTCCGAATAACTTCATTTTTACGCAAGCGCCTTGGACGTCTAATTAGCTTCAATTCAACTACCCCTCCTATGAAACAATCCCGATTTCCTCATCGCTTAAATAACAAGCAGGATCAGACTCCCAAAAATCACCTGTAACAGCTTCTGCTCGAGTCCGGAAATTACCATTACAATTAGCTAAAAACTGACATTTAGCACAGCGCCCCTTGAGCAAAGGCTTGCGATCTTTTAATCCAGCCATAATAGGATGAGTAGTATCCTGCCAGATATCTCCGAACTTCCGCTCCCGAACATTACCAAAGGTAATATGTTGGGAAAATTGATCTGGATGTACATAACCTAAAGGATCTACTTCTCCAAAGGCTATACCAGAGCGATTACCCCCGTTCATGCTAATCAGCTCTTTGATGCGAGCTGCTTTTTGGGGATCTTCTTTTAAGACCTTAAGATAAATATATACTCCATCACAGTGGTTATCCACTGTCAGTATTTCCTTTTTTAGACCCCGTCTTTCAAAATCCATTGCCCGACGGATGATAGTATCCATGGCTTGACGAGATTGCTCAGGTGTAACATCTTCATTGACCATGGCATTGCCTCGCCCTGAATAGACCAAGTGATAAAAACAGACCCGATCTATATTCTCTTCTTCAATAAAATCAAAGATCTTATCCAGCTCAGAAAAGTTATGACTATTAATGGTAAAGCGTAAACCCACCCGCTGCCCTACAGCTACACAGTTCCGGATACCCTCCATGGCCTTCTGGAAGGCACCTTCTTTGCCACGAAATCTATCATTGACTTCCCGCAAACCATCTAGGGAAATACCCACATACCCAACCCCGATGTCTTTAATTTTTCGGGCAACTTCCCTAGTTATTAAAGTTCCATTGGTAGAAAGGGTTGGGCGAATACCCTTTTCTGCTGCGTAATGGGCTAACTCAAAAAAGTCAGGGCGGATCAAAGGTTCACCACCGGAAAATAGTAAGACAGGCACTTTGAATTCCGCCAAATCATCGATAAATTTCTTAGCTTCTTCTGTTGTTAGTTCTCCTGCATAAGCTTTGGCATCAGAGTCCATATAACAATGAACACATTTAAGATTACAAGTCCGAGTTGAATTCCACACTACTACAGGACCGGAATCCTTTTTTGCACCATGAATAGCCCCATGAGACCCTTTAGTATAACGCAGGGAATCTCCGAAATACTCTGTATCGAAGAGCAATTTGGTTACGCTAATCAATCTTATCCCTCCACTAGAGCTTCAGTAAGCCCTTTAATCGTATATTCCTTTGCCTCCCGATAAACGGATAAGCCTGAATTCCGAGCTGTTTGGCTGGTGATTGGTCCAATAGAATATAATTTTACCCCTTGGAGAAGTTCTTTCTCTCCATCAAGAAGATGTAAAAAGTTGCGTACTGTGGATGAACTAGTAAAGGTAACGGCAGTTACCTCTTTTTCTCTTAGTAAGCTCTTTAATTTTTCTTTATTAGCGTTTCCTAAGATAGTCCGATAAGCAGGGACATCCCAAACATCAGCGCCTAAGGCTTTAAGTGACTCTGGGAGAATTTCCCGGGCTTCTTCTGCTCTGGCCAATAAAACACTTTGACCTGGTAAGACACGGCTGGCCAGGCCTTCAATAATCTTTTCTGCCCGGTATTCTTCCGGGACAAAAGACACTTTAAGGCATCGTTTTTCTAAGTCTGCCTTAGTAGCCGGTCCAATAGCCACTATGTCAATATTATGTAGCTCTCGAATGTCTTTCCCTAAATTGAGGAGCTCCTGGAAAAAAGCTTCTACTCCGTTCACACTGGTAAAAATCAACCATTCAAACCTCTTAAGATTTTTGATAGCATGAGCTAATTTAGCAGGTTCGGAAGGGGATGTGATCTCGATAGCAGGAAATTCCCAAGGCTCACCACCTAATTCCTCAATGGCCTGGGAAAGAGCACTAGCTTGATGTCTCGCTCTTGTAA
>JAAZLD010000331.1 GCA_012799495.1 Desulfitobacterium sp.
AGCTTTTGCAGGAGCTATGGGTTCTAATATTACTAATAATGGTGGTTCTAGTGCTAGCCCTAATGAGAGTTTTCCTATGTTAGATTCTTTTTTCGCTCTTAATTCTATAAATATATCAGGGGCCAATCAGGGAGTATTATCAAATTACAGCCCTGCTTTATCTAATTACAGCCCTTATGTGGACTATGCCAACTCCCCAGTAAAAATAACTCCCTCTTCCCAATACTCTGGGGAGCGGGGAGAGATAGAATCTTTGATTAACCAGGTTAGTCAAAAGTATGGATTGGATCATAATCTAATTCGCCAGGTAGTAATCGCTGAGTCAAATTTTAACCCGAGGGCGGTATCTTCAGCAGGAGCTATGGGACTTATGCAGCTGATGCCAGGTACGGCGAAGAGTTTGGGAGTGAGTGATCCCTTTGATCCGGCTCAGAACCTTGATGGTGGTACTCGCTATTTAAGGGATTTGCTTAAACGCTTTAATGGGAATGTGGCTTTGGCTTTAGCTGGCTATAATGCTGGCCCTGGTGCAGTGGATAAATATAATGGAATTCCCCCCTATAAGGAGACTCAAGCTTATGTGAAGAAGATTATGTCTGCTTTAGGGAATATAGATCTAGAAGCTTAAGCCTAAAAAACAAGCATAAAACCTACAAGATGTCGATGTTTGTCGACTTTTTGTAGATTTATCTACTTGTAATAGTAAAAACAAACACATAAAATGATTATGGAAGTATAATTATACTTAACTTACCCTCGTATTGGCTAGGAAAAGGTTAAACCTGTATAAGAACGTAATTCTATTTGAATAATTATTCACGACTGTCTCCCATGGTTCAAATAATATAGATATGTAGAGGGGGAAAGGGACATGAAGACGGTAAACCTAGAACTGATCGAAGCAAGAGATACAGCCCAATCCTTATTTAGTGATTACATACTGAAAAATAAAAGCCTCAAACAACATTCCCGACGTGTGGCTTTATTATGCCAGCATATGAGTTTATGCTTAGGGTTAAGTAAAGAGGAAGACGAGCTCTTATATGAAGCTGCCTTACTTCATGATATAGGTAAAGCCTTTATCCCTCTAGAAATTATCAATAAGCCTGGGAAATTAACTATGGAAGAATGGGAAATCGTTAAGAAACATCCCCAACAAGGTTTTGAGATACTTAGTTCTTTTGAGAATATGCACAAAGTAGCTTTCTTAGCTTGAGCTCATCACGAAAGATGGGATGGCAAGGGTTACCCAATGGGACTAAAAGGTGAAGAAATACCTTTTCTAGCCCGAATAATTTCCATTGCTGATTCCTATGATGCCATGACAAGTACTCGCAGTTATCGCACTGCTTTGACTTGCCGGGAAGCTGTTGCGGAATTACAGAGGAACTCTGGACTTCAGTTTGATCCTGAATTGGTGGATCTGTTTATTGATAAAATTGTGGGCTATGAATTGTTAGGTGCCCAATAATAGAAAAGTATGTTATAAAGAACACTTTAGATAAAATATCAATAATATTTGAAAGGATAGTTAGTCTAAGAAGAGGCTGACTATCTATTTATTTTACGTGGATTTTATTTGACCTAATTGAGGATAAAAATTATAATAAATCAAATAGAGAATGAAGTTTTTGTGGAGGAAAAAATGGCTGCCTATTACGCTTATTTGTGGAAAGCTACCTGGATTGAGGCTTTGGGCATCTCAGTGCTGGTACTTTTTATTCTAGGACGTTTAGTCTGGAAATTTTATATAGAATCCCGCCAGGAAATGAAAAGGTCTAATAAGATTCTTCTTGGGGCCAAATCCTTTGGCTGGTTGGTCATTTTGGTAATTTATAGTATTATGTTTTATCAAAGTGAACCAGATTGGTTTGACCGACCTGTTCAGATACAAGGAGAGATTGTAGGAAAAAATGCCATACCTGGTGTGTCTTCCACTTCATATAAGATCCAGGTTCAAGGGTCTGAGGAAAGTGAGGATCTATATCTAGATCATTATAGTTATCAGGAATTAGAAATTGGCCAGTTTGTTAATGCTACATATTTACCACATCGCCAAGAGGTAATTACCTGTAAAATCCTCCCCTTAAGTAAAGAGGATCCAGAAGAGCCAGGAATTTAATAAAATACCCTAAAAAATGTGAGATAAAATGTGATCTAGTTGAAGAAAATTTATGTAATTTATGGTATAGTATAGATACAAAATTTTGATGCTAGAAAAAAATCCCAACCCTTCATGACTAAATGTGGTTGTAATCTGGCATCATATGCAATAAACTATTGGTAATTACCTTAGAGAAAGAGAGGTGGGGGGTTATGCGCATTCAAAAGGTCAACGAAAATACAATCCGCATTTTTATCTCCTTTGCCGAACTTGCAGATAGAGATATAACTATGGCTGATCTATTCCAAAGATCTCAACGTAGTGAACAACTTTTCTGGGAAATCATTTCTCAAGCTCGGGAAGAAGTGGAGTTTAACCTTGATCAACCTTTCTGGATCCAAGCTACTACAGCTTCTAATGATGAGTTCGTCATAACGGTAATCAAGCAAGAAGAATCCACTGACTCCAGCCATCAGGAGAAGGAAGTAAAACGTACAAGTCGTTCTAAAGTGATAGAATGGGTATATGTTTTTGAAGATATTGAAGATGTCTTATCTGTAGTGAAGCGTTTTCCAATTTTTCCACGGCTTCGTTCTGCTCTTTTTGAGTATGACGAGGAATACTATTTGGTGGTAAGCCATTTAGGTTCCGGGAAGAAGAAACAATTGGCTGAAGCTTTACTAGATGAGTACGGAGAAGTGGTGGATGTTGCTAGGTTCTTCTTAGAAGAACATGGCAAGACTATCATTGATGACCATGCTGTTGAAACTCTTAGAGAACACTTTAATTTTGAATAATAATAAAAACCAAGAAGGAAGTCCTAGGGACTTCCTTTTTCTTTGTTATAATCCTTTTTCTTTGTTATAATCCTTTTTCTTTGTTATAATCCTTTTCCTTAGGGTAAATATATGACATAATGTAAAGAAAGGCTACTTTTTTGTTTTAATGAGATTCTCCTGCTGAAAAGAGAATAGGTATATCTTCTAAGCATGAGTGACAAACAGTTTTACCTTTAAAATATTGCAGAGTGATAGTAGCATTGCAAAAAATGCAGCGAGATGTTTTCCTACCCTTTTTGAAAGGGAGCACAACTCCTTTAGAATAGGGGTGAGTGTTATCTATTGGCTTATTAGTTTTTCGAAAGGAAGTGGGAATAACAGTGGATTTCATGGTGCATTAGACCTCCTATTGCTGGGATATGTTTATCATAGGCTAGAGTAGCTGTCGAAATCCTAAAAACTCTGCGGTGGTATTAAGAAGAATTTGGTCGGTTCTTTGGATTTTACCTCCAAGAAAATAAAGGAAACTTTTGTACTTTGCTTAGGATGCAGTTTGTACAATTTACCAATATTAAAATTGTGAAAAGTTTCGTCCAAACTTGACGAATAAAAGATATAATAAATCTATGTGGAGCAAATTACTTTAGCTTAGAATAATGGAGTGATTATAGATGATAAATAAAAGAGGAAGAAAAAGAGGTAAGAAAAGAAAACTGTTAATTCCTTTAGTGATCTTATTTTTATTAGTAGGCGGGTTAGTTTATGGTTTAAGTGAATTTGCCTTTACTAATGGGGATGATTTAGTTTCTAATCCTCCTGAAGGTGCACTCACAGAAGAAGAGTTAAAAAATCGCGTTAGCGTTCTCCTTGTTGGGGCAGACCAAAGACCGGGAGAAGAAAAATTTAATACTGACTCCATTATTTTAGCCAGTATTGACCCCAAAAATGCTCGTGTAAGCCTTTTGTCCATTCCTCGAGATACACGGGTTTCTATACCTGGATATTCTGAACTTAAAATCAACGGTGTAGTCCCTAGGACCGATATGGAAACCTTGGTGGATGTGGTTTCGGATCTGACTGGGGTGCCAATTGCCGGGTATATCCAAACTAACTTTGATGGATTTAAAAATATCATTGATACCCTTGGTGGGATAACTGTTGATGTAGAAAAGGATATGTATTTTGAGACTGGGGATAAAAAAGATGGTGTAATCGATCTTAAGAAAGGGGTTCAAAAATTAGACGGTTCCAAGGCTTTACAATATGCCCGGTTCCGTAATGATGCTTTAGCAGATATTTCTCGTACTGCGCGCCAGCAAGTAGTTTTGAAAGCAGTAGCAGATGAAATGCTTAAATTAAGTACTCTGCCTAAGCTTCCTTGGTTGATCCCTCAACTTAATGATGCTGTTAATACAAATCTTGCTTTAGGAGATATGTTTAAAATAGCCCGTTCTGCCGTTAAGTTTAAGGATCTAGATATTGTTACCCAGACTCTACCGGGAAGGTTTTATGACAAATATGGTGTAAGTTATTGGGAAGTTGATCCTGATAGAGTGAAGGAAGTGGTTCAAAATCTCTTCCGGGGAATCACGACCGATGAGGTAATTGGGGACTCTATTATTGATTTGTTAGATCCCATTGAGCCGGAAGAGACACCTCAAGTTCCTGGAAACTTTGAAGATCCTAACGGTTCTGCATCTTCTGAATATGATGAAGAAAGGCCCGATGATCTTGATGAGGAAGAACTTGGAGGAGAAACTCCAGGAGGTACTGATATTTCTGATGGAGAAACTGGTGAAGGTTCTTCTGGTGATGAAAAGCCTGGTAATGATAATGGTGATGAACTTGGTGAAGATACTCCTGGAGATTCTGAGCCAGGTGGAGAAAATAGTGAAGATGAGCAAGGCGAAGAGAATTCTGACCCAAATGATCCCGGTGATGGTAATCCCGGTACAGGTGAACTTGATGGTGGCACTGATGGAGGCTCTGACCAAGGAGAAAATCCCTAATTAAGCTTTAAGGCTAAGCTAGAGACTTTGAAATTGGACTTTTTGTTGAGGAGGTGCTGAGAGGTGAGTAACACTCGAAATACTTTCTCTGCTGATTGGATTCGAGAAGAACAGAAGTATGTTATCACTATTCCTGAAGGGATTAAATTTGTTGTGCCCTTCCCCACTGCAGGAAAACTAATATGGAAAAATAAAGTTCAGAAGAAAGCCTTTATGGTGGAGAAGGGGGAAGTTATCGAATATTTGCCCTTTTCCTCTCAAGGAGAACTAACCTGGCAATTGGAACTGCAAGAACAAGGATTGAAAGCAATTGCTAAGGTGAATCATTTTAAACCGGGTAGCTATGCTCTTTTGCAAGAACTACCTATTACAACCGCTTGGCGCCTTGAGGATGTAGTTTATTGGCAAGAACTTGCCACTGAAGGGGTTTTTTGGGATCAGAGGAAATTGCTCTCGGATCTCCAAGGGGCTAGGATTGTTTATGGGATTCGACCTACCATTTGGGAAGATATTCAGGCAGTGGAAGGGCAAGGGATTGTTCTTATTGCTGAAGGGACTCCCCCTGTACCTCCTACTTCGCCCCAACTCACGAACCTAATCTCTCAACAGAAAGTTTCTTATGATGATTCGGAGCGAGTAGATCATTTTGCTTCCAGGCTAAAATTTGTACAGGAAGGACAGGTTCTTGCTCGGAAGATCCCAGGGAATCCTGGGATCCCAGGGAAGAATGTCCAAGGACAGGAAATACCACCTCCAAAGGTTGTAGATTTTCAATTCCGCCTGAAGAAAAATGTTAAGTTATCAGATGATGGTACTGAGGTTATCGCTACGGTAGCAGGCCTTCCTATTCAGCATGATGAGTATTCTTTTGGGGTTGAGCCCGCTTATATGCACAATGATGATGTGGATTTATCCGTAGGCAGTATTGAATTTCCTGGGGATGTTTTTATTGCTGGGGATGTTCATGATGGTTTACACGTTTATGCAGATGGTCAAGTGGAAATTCAAGGCCCTGTTTCCAAAGCAGAAGTTCGAGCTGAAAAAGGGTTAAAAATTCATCGTAATGCCATTGGTAGCAGGCTTATTGTAGGTTCCCATTATGTAATTCGTGCAAAACTTAACCATGATTTACAAAAGCTTTATGATGATTTAACAGCCTGTCTTTTGTTAACAGAAGATTTTATGCAATCTGCTAATGCTCGAAATCTAAGGCCAGGACAATGTTTAAAACTTATCATTGAAAGAAGATTTCCCAATTTACCTAGGCACGCAGCAGAGCTTGAGAAATTCGTCATGGAAACAAAAGATGAATTGATTCAAAAGGACTTGGTGGTTTCCGTTCGGACTGCTAAGAAACTTTTATGGGGTTTAGGGCCATTGGAGCCCCAAGCTCTTCCCTTACTGACAAAGCTCAATGGTGCTTTTTCTCAGTTTTTAGAGCTATTGTCTGTAGAGGTGCCTGAAAAGTTAGAATGCCAGGTGGATTATGTGCAAGGGGCAGTAATCGAATGTGCTGGTAATTTCACTTGTTATAGGGGTAGTTATAACTCCTTAATTCAGGCTAGTGGAGATTTGATTATTGAAGGAGTTTGTCGGGGCGGCCGGATAGTTTCCGGTGGAAATGTGGAGATTAAAGAATTAGGCGGCTCCGGAGTAAGTATTACAACAGTTCAATTTCCAGGTACTAAACGTTTGAAGGTTGGCTATTGCCATGCTAATGTTCAAATAATCGTAGATAAAGAAGTAATTATGTTGGATGAGCCCTATCGATTTTTGGAAGTATACCGTCAGGAAGGTCGAGTAGAAATAGATCGTTTAAAGGGCTGATAATATAGAAAAGAGGCGATTTTATGGAAACGATGATTTCTTTGGAACGGGCCTTAGAAATTGTTATGGCAAGAGTAAAGCCTGTTGATGTAGAAAAG